>NZ_JBPQTQ010000014.1:0-59539 GCF_051386415.1 Streptomyces sp. URMC 129 | reverse complement strand
GGGCGGCACGTGGGTGCCGGTGGGCGGCGTCGGGGCGGGACGCTGGACGGGCGGCGCGGGTGCCCAGGGACCCGGCTGCCCGTAGGGCGGCGTGCCGTACGGATCGTGCCCTGGCCGGGCCTCGGGGTCCTCTCCCTGACTCCGGCCGGAGGATCCCCAGGAGGCGCCGTTCCCCTTGTCCATAGCCGCTGTCCCCATCGTGTCCGCGTCGTCCTGTCCCGGTATGGCATTCAACCAGGTCAGTCGGCCGAAATCAGCGGGGGCTCACGGCTCCGAACAGGCCCGGTGCCGACGTGGCGGCCACTGCCGGCGGGACCTCGGGGCCCAGGGCCGGGGCCGTCCTGAAGAGCGGGTAGAGCTGACCGCTGGGCACGACCGGCCCGGCGGGCGCGCTCAGCACGGCGAGCCCGGCCGCCTGCGCCGCCGTCACAACCGCGGGCAGCCGCGACTCCTCGTCGGAGCGCCCGCTCAGCGTGCGGGACCCGCTCACCGGCGTCGCCCCGCTGCCCACCGCCACGGTGGCGCTGGCGGAGCCGGCCGTGGCCGTGCCGCCGCCCGAGCCGGCGGTGGTCATGGCGCCGCCGATGGCGAACGCGGCCAGCGAGACCGCGCCCGCCGCCGCGAAGGCGAGCCGGTGGCCCCGGTGCGCCCGGAGGGCCCCCGGCTCATGTATGCGGAAGCCGCGCGCGGATCCGAGGGAGGGCGGGGCGAGCAGCGACTCGCGCTGGCGTCCGCCCGGGAGCAGCCCGAGGCTGAACGCCGGGGAACGGCCGCCCGGTGGGGCGGCCGACGGCCCGGCGGGGCCGGAGTCCTCGCCCGGGTCGCCGGAGGGTCGGGCGTCGGCGGTGGACGGCAGGCCCTGGAGCCTGGCGAGCAGCCCGTCGGAGGGGGCGGGCAGCGGGCTGGCCGCGAAGACGCTCTTCAGCTCGCGCTGGGCGTCCACCTCCGCCTTGCAGCTCGGACAGGTCGCGAGATGGGCCAGGACCCGGTCGCGGCTGTCGTGGGACAGCTCGCCGTCGACCAGCGCGGCCAGACTCTCCCCGAGGTGGTGGTCGGCCGGGCCGGGCTCAGCGGCACTGGTCACGCCACCCCGCCTTCCCCGGCGAACGGCGCGGCGGGCACCGCGGCGAGAACCGCCTCGGCCTGCTCGCCGCGCCCGCGCGGCGACCGGTGGCGCAGGGCCTTGCGCAGGTGCGAGCGCCCGCGGTGGATCCGGCTGCGGACCGTGCCGAGCTTCACGCCGAGCGTGGTGGCGATCTCCTCGTAGCTCAGGCCCTCGATGTCGCAGAGGACCACGGCGGCCCGGAAGTCCGGGGCGAGGGTGTCCAGCGCCTGCTGCACGTCGGCGTCGAAGTGCGTGTCGTTGAAGTGCTGCTGCGGGGTGGGCTCGCGGCTCGGCAGCCGGTCGGCCGCGTCCTCGCCGAGCGCGTCGAAGCGGATGCGCTGCTTGCGCCGCACCGAGTCGAGGAACAGGTTCGTCGTGATGCGGTGGAGCCAGCCCTCGAACGTGCCGGGCGTGTAGGTGGACAGCGATCGGAAGACCCGGACGAAGACTTCCTGCGTCAGGTCCTCGGCATCGTGCTGGTTTCCCGTGAGCCGGTAGGCCAGCCGGTAGACGCGCGCGCTGTGCGTGCTGACGATGTCCTCCCAGGACGGCGGGGCCCATGGGGTGCCCTCGGTGCCGCTGCTGAAGGTGGCGACGGCGGTGGTGGTGCCGTCGGCCGCATCGGTGGTGGCCTGCGCGCGGTCGGCGTCAGCGATCTCGGTCACGGAATTCGGCCCGCCGGAAGACCTCAGGAAGCGTTTCAGCACCCCCCGGCCAGTGGACGTGGCCGCACCTCCCCTGTCGGCTCTGGTGGTGTCCAGTGGAGTCCCTACCATAGCCACCTGCCCCGTCAGTTCCGGATAAGCATTTCTGTCGGTCCGCGCGGGTCCCGCGCGCCTCGCGCCGGTCCCGTAGCATCCAACGTCCGGTCCGGGCCCCCTGTTCCCCACGGGAGTCGATACAGTCAAAGCGCGTGCATGACGGGGACAGGAGAAGGCCATTACCGGCAACCGGCTGACGAGCTGGGCGTTCGCCGAGGCGTACGGCGCGCCGGACGCCGAGACGCCGGTGGGTGCGGCGCTGGGCTGGGCCCGGGAGCGGGCGCGGGAGGCCGGTGTCCGCCCCGTGTCGCCGGGCACCGGGGACGCGCTCCGGCTGCTGGCCACCGCGTCGGGCGCCAGGGCGGTGGTGGAGATCGGCACCGGCACCGGCGTGTCGGGGCTCTACCTCCAGGCGGGCATGCGGCCGGACTCCGTCCTCACCACGGTGGACATCGAGCCGGAGCGGCAGCAGTTCGCCCGGCAGGCGTTCCGCATGGGGGGCTTCGCCGCCAACCGGGCCCGCTTCATCCCGGGCCACGCCCTGGACGTGCTGCCCCGGCTCGCGGACGGCGGCTACGACCTGGTGTTCTGCGACGGCGACCGGCTGGAGTACCTGGAGTACCTCGCAGAATCGTTGCGGCTTCTGCGTCCCGGCGGGCTGCTGTGCTTCGCGGGCGTCTTCGCCAACGGGCGGACCGTCGACTCGGCGGCCCAGCCCACCGAGGTGCGCCGGCTGCGCGAGCTGCTGCGCACGGTCCGGGAGAGCAAGGACCTCATGCCGGCGCTGCTGCCGGTCGGCGACGGCCTGCTGTGCGCGGCCCGCGTCTGAGGGTTCCCGGGGCGGAGGATCGACCGGCGAGACGGCGACGGCGAGACGGCCGACAAGACGGCGCCGCCCCGGAACACGATCCGGGGCAGCGCCGAAAAGGCCGAGGGAATCAGCCCGGGGTGCGGCGGCTCAGCCGGTCACCTTCTTGAGTTCCTCATCGAGCGCGACCGCCTCGTCCGGGGTCAGCTCGACGACGAGTCGGCCACCGCCCTCAAGCGGAACGCGCATGATGATGCCCCGCCCCTCCTTGGTCACCTCAAGCGGACCATCGCCCGTCCGCGGCTTCATGGCCGCCATGCTCGTTCCCCTTCCTGGACCAGCTCGTCGCAGCCGACGACGCGAGGGTCACCGGCGTCGAACACATTGCTTCAGGTCATTATCCCGCATGGAACGTCCCGATGACCAACATTGGGCGGTATCCCTTCGGCAACGCGCACGCGCAAAACCACTCAATTCACCGATTGTCTCGCCATACCACGGGCCCCCGGTCACGCTGTCCGCCAAGACCGGGACCGTGCTCCGCGAAGTGACCGACAGTCTCGCCACTGTCACGCTGAATCGCCCCGGGGCGGTGAATGCCCCGAATGTCACGGCGAAGGAAGCGCCGCGGGACTCCCCGCGGCGGGCCGCGCCGGATTCCCGGGTGCGGGCCGTTCCGCCGATGACGGGAACGGCCGCACGAGCGCGCCCGCCGGAATGCGGAAACCCGTCGTGGCGACGGTGAGCGGAGTGGCCGCGGGCGCCGGATTCCGCTTCCGCGGCCGGATCGACGCGGCGGAGGCCGGGGGCTGGGCGTCGCGCGGCGCGTGGCGCCCGACGAGGAACGGCCGGAGGCGGCCCGTGAAGTGGCGGCCCGGCCGCAGGACGCGGTCGGCTCCCCGGCCGGCCACCGGGCCGCCGGGGCCGCGTTCGCGCGCGAGAGCCGCGGGCGGCGGCGCGCCGGTCAGTCCTGCTCGGCCGGCGGGGCGTCCTTCTGGGCCGGCGTCACCGCCTGGGCGCCCGCCAGCGCCGTCTCCAGCTCGGTGATCCGCGCGTCCCGCTCGGCCAGTTCGGCGGCGAGCCGGTCCAGCACGTCGTCCACCTCGGCCATCCGGTACCCGCGCGGCGCCACCGGCAGCCGCACCTTCACCACGTCCGCCGGGCCGACCGGCCGGTCCATGGGCAGCGGATCGGACAGCCGGTCCGGCTCGGCGTCCGCGAGCCCGCCGGTGGCCTGCCCGCCCGAGCCGTCCCCGCTGCCCAGCACCGCCAGCGTGACGGCGGCGATCACGATGACCATCGCCGCCATCAGGAACCAGAACAACACCCGTGCCTCCCCTGGGCTTCGAACCTCCTGCTGTGCCGATCGTCGCATGCCGCGGTGACAGCGGCGCGGGGACCGGCCGGGTAGGTTCGGTGGGAAAACGCCGACGCCACGCGGGAACGGAGAGCTGAGCGGGATGCTGCGCCTTGGCACACGAGAGTTCGCGGCGGACGAGCCGGTGATCATGGCCATCGTCAACCGCACCCCTGACTCCTTCTACGACCAGGGCGCCACGTTCCAGGACGGCGCGGCCCTGGCGCGGGTGGAGCGGGCCGTGGCCGAGGGCGCCGCGATCATCGACATCGGCGGCGTCAAGGCGGGCCCCGGCGCGGAGGTGGACGCGGCGGAGGAGATCCGGCGCACGGCCGGGTTCGTCGCCGAGGTGCGCCGCCGCCACCCGTCGGTGGTGATCAGCGTGGACACCTGGCGGCACCAAGTGGCCGAGGCCGTCTGCGCCGAGGGCGCGGATCTGCTCAACGACGCCTGGGGCGGGGTCGATCCGAAGCTGGCCGAGGTGGCGGCCCGGCACGGCGTCGGCCTGGTCTGCACGCACGCGGGCGGGGCCCGGCCGCGCACCAGGCCGCACCGGGTGGCGTACGAGGACGTGATGGCGGACATCCTGCGGGTCACCGTCGGTCTGGCGGAGCGGGCGGTGGCGCTCGGGGTGCGCCGCGATGCGGTGCTGATCGACCCGGGCCACGACTTCGGGAAGAACACCCGGCACTCTCTGGAGGCGACGCGGCGGCTGGGCGAGATGACGGCGACCGGCTGGCCGGTGCTGGTGTCGCTGTCCAACAAGGACTTCGTCGGCGAGACCCTGGACCTGCCGGTCAAGGAGCGCCTGATCGGGACGCTGGCGACCACCGCGGTCTCCGCCTGGCTCGGCGCCCGGGTCTACCGGGTGCACGAGGTGGCGGAGACCCGGCAGGTGCTCCGGATGGTCGCCTCGATCGCGGGCCACCGCCCTCCGGCCGCGACCCGCCGCGGCCTGGCCTGACCCCGCCGCGCCGGGGCCGTCCGGGCCGCTCCGGGGCCCGCTACGGCTTGGTGACCAGCCGGATCGCCTCGTCCACGTCGTCGGTGATGCTGAACAGGCCGTCGTCGACCGGCGATGCCTTGCCCTGGGCGATCACCGTCCCGCGCAGCCAGGCCGCCAGCCCGCTCCAGTACTCCGTGCCGACCAGCACGATCGGGAACCGGGTGACCTTGCGCGTCTGCACCAGCGTCAGCGCCTCGAACAGCTCGTCCAGCGTGCCGAGGCCGCCGGGCAGCACCAGGAAGCCCTGCGCGTACTTCACGAACATCGTCTTGCGGACGAAGAAGTACCGGAAGTTGACGCCGATGTCGACGTACTCGTTCAGGCCCTGCTCGAAGGGCAGCTCGATGCCCAGGCCGACCGAGACGCCGCCCGACTCGCTCGCGCCCCGGTTGGCCGCCTCCATCGCGCCCGGGCCGCCGCCCGTGATCACCGCGAAGCCCGCCCGGGCCAGGCCGCGCCCGATGCGGACGCCCAGGTCGTACTCGGGCGAGCCGGGCGCCGTGCGGGCCGAGCCGAAGACGCTGACCGCCGGGCCGAGTTCGGCCAGGGCGCCGAAGCCCTCGACGAACTCCGACTGGATGCGCAGCACCCGCCACGGGTCCCCGTGCACCCAGTCCGACGGCCCCCGGGTGTCGAGCAGCCGCTGGTCGGCCTGGCCCGGGGTCATCTGGCCACGCCGGCGCAGCACCGGGCCGAGGCGTTGTTCACGCCGCTCGTCGGGTTCCGGGGTGCCGTCGCTCATGCCGTGCTCCTCGTCTCGTGCGTCTCCTGGGGCCCGGCGACCGGGCCTGTCAAGCAGCGTACGGTCACGCGTCCGGGGGACCCGCGAGCCAGGCGCGCAGCCGCTCCTCGCAGTGCAGGATCGTCTCCGTCGCCACCCGCTCGTCCCGCTTGTGCGCGAGATTCGGGTCGCCCGGCCCGTAGTTGACGGCCGGGACGCCGAGGGCGCTGAAGCGGGAGACGTCCGTCCAGCCGTACTTGGGGCGCGGCTCGCCGCCGACCGCCTCGATGAACGCGCGGGCGGCGGGGTGCGACAGCCCCGGCAGGGCACCCGGCGAGTGGTCGTCCACCGTGAACCCGGCGACGCCGCAGTCCGCGAACACCTCCCGGACGTGGGCCACGGCCTCTTCCTCGCCGCGGTCGGGCGCGTAGCGGTAGTTGACGGTGACGACGCACTCGTCGGGGATGACGTTCCCCGCCACCCCGGCCTCGATGCGCACCGCGTTGAGCCCCTCCCGGTACTCCAGGCCGTCGATGACCGGGCGGCGCGCCTCGTAGGCGGCCAGCCTCGCGAGCACCGGGGCGGCGGCGTGGATGGCGTTGGACCCGGTCCAGCCGCGCGCGGAGTGGGCCCGCTGGCCGGACATGCGCAGCAGCACGCGCAGCGTGCCCTGGCAGCCGCCCTCGACCTGGCCGCCCGAGGGTTCGAGGAGGACGGCGAAGTCCCCGGCCAGCCAGTCGGGATGGGCGGCGGCGAGGCGGCCGAGCCCGTTGCGCGCGGCCTCGACCTCCTCGTTGTCGTAGAAGACGAAGGTCAGATCGCGGTTGGGCCGGGGCACCGTGGCGGCGATCCGGAGCTGGACGGCCACGCCGGACTTCATGTCGCTGGTGCCGCAGCCCCACAGCACGCCGTCCGCGTCGAGGCGGGAGGGCACGTTGTCCGCGATCGGCACGGTGTCGATGTGTCCGGCGAGGACCACGCGCTGGTCGAGGCCGAACTCGGTACGCGCCACCACGTTGTTGCCGTGGCGGTCGACGCGCAGCCACGGGAGGGTGCGCAGCGCCTCCTCGACGGCGTCGGCCAGCGGCTTCTCCGAGCCGCTGACGGAGGGGATGTCGACGAGCCGCGCGGTCAGCGCTGCGGCGTCGAGGCCGAGGTCGAGCACACCGGTTCCGGTCGCGGGGGTTCGCATGGCCTCACCGTACCCGGGCGGGGTAGGGGCTCCGGGGGGACCCGATACGCTCGTCGCGTGCCCGAACGGACGTCCGCCAACCGAAGTCACCGCGTGGTCCGCGGCGCTGTCGCCGCGCTGTTGCTCACCGGCCTCGGCGCGGGCGGCTACGCGGCCGTGCGGTTGTGGCAGGACACACAGGAGCCGCCGCACTGCTGGGTGGCGCGCGAGGACGGGGAGCGGGCCTTCACGCTGGAGCCGCAGCAGGCGGCCAACGCGGCCACCATCGAGGCGGTGGCCTCCTCCCGGGGGCTGCCCGAGCGGGCGGTGACCATCGCCCTCGCCACGGCGATGCAGGAGTCGGCGCTGCGCAACCTGGACTACGGGGACCGGGATTCGCTCGGCCTCTTCCAGCAGCGGCCCTCGATGGGGTGGGGCACCGAGGAGCAGGTCATGGACCCGGTGTACGCGGCCGGGGCGTTCTACGACCGGCTGGTGGAGGTGCCCGACTACATGACGATGCCGCTCACCGAGGCCGCGCAGGAGGTGCAGCGCAGCGCCTATCCGGACGAGTACGCCAAGCACGAGGACGAGGCGGAGTTGCTGTCGGGCGCGCTGACCGGCCGCACGGCCGAGGCGCTGACCTGCGTCTGGGACCCGGAGGACCCCGAGGAGGCGCCCGGGGTGCCGGCCGGTCCGGCCGAGGTGCTGGAGCGGATGGTGCGGGAGTTCGGCGAGGACGTGCGGCCGGTGGGCGACGGGGCCGCGGTGACCGTTCCGGTGGCCGAGGAGGGGGTGCCGGAGCGCGGTTGGGAGCTGGCGCACTGGGCGGTGGCGCACTCGGCCGGTCTGGGCATCGAGCGGATCGTTTACGGGGACCGGATCTGGGAGGCGAGTCGTTCGTCGGACGGCTGGCGGGAGTTTTCCGGGGACGACGGAAACGGGGACGACGGCGAGAACTCGGGCGGGTCCGGGGCGGCTTCCACCACCGAGCTGCGGATGTCGGTCCTCGTCCCCGAGCAGTAATCCGCTCCGCCCGCGAGGCCGACCGCGTTCCCAACTCCGGGAATGTCGCCGGGAATTCCGGTGAACCGGGCGCCGCGCCCGGTGCCATTTCCGGTCCGGGCGCGGATATGACCTACGCCAAACCATTTTTCCATGACGGGTGATGACCCGTTTCCGGCGCCCCAGATAATGCGATGCATTACCAATCCTTTACCGTCTTCGGCCGCAACCTCACCCTGCCCGCGGCCGATAGGCACAGCGTCCGAAACGCACCACTCCGGCAAAGGAGCATCATGTCCAACCCCTTGAAGCGCCATCTGGCCAAGGCCGCACTGCTGCTCGCGGCGGGCGCCGCTCCCGTCGCCGCGGCCGGTCAGGCGGGCGCGGCGGAGCAGCCGCAGTCCCTGGACCTGAGCGGGCTGACCTCGTTGGACAACGGAGAGCTGGAGAAGACGCTGAACAACGCGACGACGACCGCGACCGGCCTGGCCGAGGACATCGGCGGCGGCGCCGTCAAGGCCGCGATGCCCATCGTCGCGCCCCTGGCCCACCACGTCGTCTCGGAGACCGGGCAGACCACCAGCTCCGCGGCCGAGGACCTCACCCGCGTCCTCACCGAGCGGACCGCCGATCCGAAGACCCTCGACACGCTCCTGCCCACCCTCGCGAACCGGCGGATGAACGACCTCAGCCTGCTCTGACGCCCCACCCGACGCCCTGCGCCGCCGCGCGGCCCCGGGAACCGGATCCACCGGCCCGGGGCCGGCTCACGCCAGGCGGCGCACCGCCGCGGCCACCCGCTCGTCGGTCGCGGTGAACGCCACCCGCACGAACCGGTCCCCGACCGGGCCGTAGAAGTCCCCGGGCGCCACCAGGATGCCCAGCTCGCTCAGCGCGGCGACCGTCTCCCAGCAGGGCTCGTCCCGGGTCGCCCACAGGTACAGCGACGCCTCGCTGTGCTCGATCCGGAAGCCCCGCCCCACCAGCGCGTCCCGCAGCGCCCGGCGCCGCGCCGCGTACCGCGCGCGCTGCTCCGCCACGTGCGCGTCGTCGCCGAGCGCCGCGATCATGGCGGCCTGCACCGGCGCCGGCAGCATCATCCCGGCGTGCTTGCGGACGGCCAGCAGCTCGCCCAGGACCGCCGCGTCACCGGCCAGGAACGCGGCCCGGTACCCGGCGAGATTGGACCGCTTGGAGAGCGAGTGCACGGCCACCACGCCCTCCGTGCCGCCGCCGCACACCTCGGGGTGCAGCACCGACACCGGCTCGGCCGTCCAGCCCAGCTCCAGATAGCACTCGTCGCTGACCACCAGCACCCCGTGCTCCCGCGCCCACGCCACGATCGCGCGCAGCTCGGCCGCCGGGAGCACCCGGCCGCTGGGGTTGGCCGGCGAGTTCAGCCACAGCAGGCTCAGCCCGGCCGGGTCCAGTCCGAGCGGCGACCCCCGGTACGGCACCGGCTCGGCGCCCGCGAGCCGCGCGCCCACCTCGTAGGTCGGGTAGGCGGGCTCGGGGAAGGCCACGCGATCCCCCGCGCCCAGGCCGAGCTGCGCGGGCAGCGACGCCACCAGTTCCTTGGAGCCGATCACCGGCAGCACGTCACGGTGGCCGAGGCCGCGCGCGCCCGTGCGGCGCTCGCACCAGCCGACGATCGCGTCCCGCAGCCCGGGCGTGCCCCACACCGTCGGATAGCCGGGGCTGTCGCCCGCGTCGGCCAGGGCCTTCTGGATCAGGTCCGGCACCGGGTCGACCGGGGTGCCGACCGACAGGTCGACGATCCCGTCCGGGTGCGCGGCGGCAGTGGCCTTGAACGGTTCGAGCCGGTCCCACGGGAAGACCGGGAGGCGGGCGGAGACGGACGGCACGCGGGGTCCTTACCTCAACGATGCGGTCCCGTACGGCGGGTGGCCGCACGGGACCGGTGACGGGTGTCCAAGCCGGTGACGCCGAGCGTCACTCGTTGTGCTCCTGCGGCGGCAGTGCCGCGATGAACGGGTGGTCCCGCTCGATCAGGCCGAGCTTGCTCGCACCGCCGGGCGACCCCAGCTCGTCGAAGAACTCGACGTTCGCCTTGTAGTAGTCCTTCCACTCCTCCGGAGTGTCGTCCTCGTAGAAGATGGCCTCGACGGGGCAGACCGGTTCGCACGCGCCGCAGTCCACACACTCGTCGGGGTGGATGTACAAGGAGCGCTGCCCCTCATAGATGCAGTCGACCGGGCACTCCTCGATGCACGCCTTGTCCTTCAGGTCGACACAAGGCTCCGCGATGACGTAGGTCACGCTTCAGTCCTCCTCGTTGGGGGCGGCGGTCCGCCATGATGCGCGCGGGAGCGCGGCGTCGTCGGTGCTCAGCCTTAGTATCGCCGGTTGAGCAGGGTGAACGTACACGGAGGGGGCGGGGAAGTCGGTGGGAATCTCCGGGGGCGCACGCCTTTCCGTCCGTATCACGGCCGCTGACGTGGGCAAACGGGTCTCGGTCCGGACGCTGACGGGCCCGGGGGACCACGGCGCACGTTTTACCGACACCATCGGTGTTCTCACATCCTGGACGGGTGGTGTGGTGAGCGTCACACGCCGCGACGGGCGGGTGGTCCGGCTCGCGGAATCGTCGCTGGTGGCGGGCAAGGTCGTGCCCGCGACCCCGGCCCGTCCGCGCGGCATGCCGGCGGCGGGCGTGGCCGAGCTGACCGCGGTCGCCGCGCGCGCCTGGGCGGCACCCGAGAGCGAGCGGATCGGCGACTGGCTGGCCAGGGCGGGCGGCGGCTGGACCCGGCGGGCCAACGCGGCGGTCCCGCTGGGCGAGGGACCGCCGGACCTCGACCGCGTCACGGCCTGGTACCGGGAGCGCGGCCTGCCCGCCGGGCTCCAGCTCACGACCGGCGCGGAGATGCTCGCCGCCGGGCTGGACCGGCTGGGCTGGGCGGCGTCCGGCCACGCGGTCGTGCTGGTGGCGCCGCTCGCGCCGCTGGCCGACCGGATGCCGGATCAACGGGTGAGCGTCGGCCGGGCGTTGACCCCGGAGTGGCTGGGCGGCTGGCCCCGGGCCGCCGAGTCCCCCGAGGTGGCCCGCCGGATCCTGACCGCCGGGCCCTCGGTGTGGTTCGCCACGGCCACCGGCCCCGACGGCCGCACGGCGGCGGTCGGCCGCTGCGTGGTGGACGGCCGCTGGGCCGGTTACGCGGCGATACGGGTGGCCCCCGACCACCGCCGCACCGGCCTGGCCACGGCGGTGATGGCCGAACTGGCCCGCGCGGCCCTGGCCGACGGCGCGAGCGCGGCCCACCTCCAGGTGGAGGCGGACAACCCGCCCGCCCGCGCCCTGTACACGCGCCTGGGCTTCGCCACCCACCACCACTACCACTACCGGTTCGCGCCGCTTCCCGGCGATCACGGACGCGTGACGCAGTAGAGAGCGACGTACCCCTCGACGCCCCGGTAGTCGATCTCGATCCAGAAGAAGCCGTCGGTGTGGCCGCACGCCGTGTACGTGCCGCCCTCGATGGCTGCGCCGCAGGTGGCCCCGGCTCCCTTCGGGAACAGGCCGAGAGCGGTGGACCGGGTCGTGGCCCGCTCCCGGATCGTCACGCTTTCCAGCGCGACGCAGTTGACCGCCTGGGCCGTGGCCTCCCCCGGCGACGCGGCGCCCGCCGGCGCGGCGAACGTCAGGCTCGCCGCGGTGAGACCGGCCAGCACCACCCCAACCCCCGGTTTGCGCATGGCAACCCCCTGATGCCCAAGGCCGGCCCCCCCCCCGGCCGACTGGCTCCACGCTAGAAAGCCGCGTGGAACCAGCACAAGGCCACCGGGCACTTATGGCGCGATCACACCGCAACGAGGGCCGATCTCGCCTGAATTCGCCTCCGCAACGGATTCAGCCCAGCGTCGCGCCCTCGACCTCCGCGACGCGCCTGCCCTCGCCCTGATCGGTCGTCGCGGTCTCGCGCAGGGCCGGGATCAGGGCGGCGGCGGCGTGCTCCGGGGCCATCGGCACCGGGCCGGCGCCCGCGTCGATCATCACGCCGTCGAAGGTGCTGCCGTACGTCTGGGCGAGCACCTCCATGTCGATGACCGGCTGGAGGGTGCCCGTGTCGCCCGGCCGCATGCTCAGGAAGTCGTCCAGGGTCTCCGGGCTGATCGGCAGCTCGATGCCCGCCGCGACGAGCCAGACCCAGCCGGACATCGCCGGCTCGCCGAACTCCTCCAGCGCCTGCCGCACCTGCGCCTCGCCCACCCGGGGCTCCTGAGCGGTGACCGGCAGTTCGATCGCCGGGTTCCGCCCGGTGGCGGCCCGCTCCCGGAACGCCGCCTCCACGACGTCCGCCGCGGCCTCCACGTCCACGGCGGTGCCCGGCTCGCCCGGCCTGCCGATCGCCTCGCCGTTCTCGAAGACGACCGTGCCCTCGACCGGTCCGCCGGAGCCCGCCTGGGTGGTGATGTCCTCCAGCGCCACGGTCAGCTTCTCCCGGTCCACCGCGAACACCGCTTCCTGCGTGCGTTCCGCGCCGAACAGGGAGCCGATCACGGAGACCGGGCTGTAGTCCTGGCCCGAGGAGGCGCGGACCGTGGCCTCGGTGTCGACCGCGAGACCGGCCACGCTGGGCTTCAGCTCCACCTCCTGGCCGTCGATCAGCAGCGTCAGGGCGGTGTTGTTGGCCCTCTCCAGCTCGGCGTCGAGGCGGTTGAGCGCGTCCTGGGCGTCGAGGCCGCCGATGTCGATGCCGAGGATCGTGGTGCCCTTCGGCACGTCCTCGGGGCTGAGGAACAGCCCCGCGCCGTAGGCAATCACGGAGACGCCGACGACGCCGGTCACCAGCGGGCGCAGCAGCCTGCCGCGGTTCTTGCGCTTGGGCGCCGCGGGCGCGGGCTCCGGCTCGGGGGCCGGTCCGGCCGCGGCCGGGGGGCGCGGGCCCGGGGGCGGGACCGCGACGCGCGGCGTCGCGCCGGAGGCGTGGGGGTCGGTGACCACGGCCGTGGGGCCGGTGGCGGTGACGTCGGCCGGCGGCGCGGGCGGGAAGGGGCCGCCCAGGTCCATGGTGGTGGCGGCCGGGTCCTCGTCGAGCACCGGCCGTACCGGCTGCGCGGGCGGGACCGCGACCGGCATCGCGCCCGTGGCCGGGCCGGTGGTCGGGCCCGCCGGACCGGGCGGCATGCCGCCCGGGTACGGAGTGCCGGCCGCCGGGGTCTCGGGGTGCTGCCGGAACCAGGAGGCGGGGATGCCGTCGGCCGGGGTCTCGGCGACCGCGGGATGACCGCCCGCCGGGGTGTCCGGACCGCCGGGCCTGGGCTCCGGCGGCTTCTTGGGCTCGAACCAGGAGCTGGTCTTCTTGCCCGGCCCCCCCGCCGGGTCCGCGGCCGGCGCCGGGGCGGGCACGGAGGCCGCGGCCGGTACCGGGGCCGCCGGGCGGGCCGGTGGCGGCGAGACGGCGTCGCGCCCGGCCGGGTCCTCGACGGTCTCCCGCACCACGATCGGCGGAATGGGCCGGGACCCGGGGATGTTGATCCGGGCGCGCGTCGTCAGCGTCGTCTCGGTCTTCTTCTCCTCCGGGCGCGGGGCTCCGGTGGCCGCGCCGCGGCCGTCGCCGTCCGCGGCGCCGCGCTGGGGCTCTCCCCACCCCAACGGACCGGGGGGCGGAGTGTCTGTTTCTCGACTCAAGGCAGGGTCTCCCGGTTGGGCTTCACCGGCCGGCCCGGGACTCGTGTCGGAACCGGACGGCTGACCCCACGATATCGGGCACCGTGCAGTCGCACGTCGCCCCCACAGGATTGCCACATCGAAAGACGGGTCAGGAGCGCGCCCCGGGCCGCGGACGCGGCTCGGGAACGGCGAACAGCGGCCGTTCGCTGGGGGCCAGCGTGGCACAGACCACCGCGATCGCCATCCCGCCGAGCAGGAACAGGTAACTCCCCGCGTCCGCCGCGAAGACGAAGTCGCCCTCCGGCCGCGTGATCGTCAGCAGCAGCACCGCCACCGCCCAGCCGCCCGCCGGGATCGCGGCGCCCATGCGCGAGCGCAGGGCCAGCGCGCCGCCCCAGAACAGGCCCCCGGCGCCCGCGAGTCCCAGCACCAGCCCCAGCGGGAACGAGCCGCCCTGCACCAGGGAGCCGGCCACCCCGACCAGCAGCCCCAGCACCCCGAGCCCGCCGTACGCCGCCATCCTCATGCCGCCCCTCCCCGTTCCGCGCCGTCCAGCCCCGCGAAGATATCGCGGGCGCCGGGCGGGAACGGGGTCCCGGCGGCCAGGCGGTACCACTCGGTCTCCCACAGCGGCTGGGCCAGGCCGTTGGAGAGCGCGAACACCGCGCCGTCCACCTCGATCTGGGTGGCGTGCGCCGCCATCGCGGCGGCCTTGGCGGCCACCTGCCCGGAGGTGCCGGTGACCGCGAGGGCGACCTCCTCGTCCGCGACGACGCCCGGCACGTCCGAGGCGTCGGCGACGCCGCGGAACCGGCCGGGACCCGCGGCCCGCAGCTCCGCCAGGCGCGCGTCGACCGCCGAGCGGGGCGCGCAGTTCCACAGGAGCCGGTCGATCCGGTGCCGGGGGGCGGCGAGTTCGGCGCCGCGCAGGGCGACCCGGTGCGCCTGGATGTGGTCGGGGTGACCGTAACCCCCGTGCGGGTCATAGGTGATGAGCACCCGCGGCCGGACCTCGGCGATCACCTCGGCCAGCGCGGCGCCCGCCTCGTCGAGGTCGGCGCGCCAGAAGGCGGTCGGCCGGTCGTTCTGCGGCACGCCCATCATCCCGGAGTCGCGCCAGCGGCCCGCGCCGCCGAGGAACCGGTGGTCGGTGACGCCCAGCGCCCGCATGGCGGCGGCCAGCTCGCCCGCGCGGAACGGGCCGAGCGCGTCGTCCCGGTCGGCGGCCAGGTGCGCCAGGGCGGCCGGGATGACCTCGCCCTCCTCGCCGAGCGTGCAGGTGACCAGCGTGACCCGGGCGCCGGCGGCGACGCAGGCGGCCATGGTCACGCCGTTGGTGATCGACTCGTCGTCGGGATGCGCGTGCACCAGCAGCACACGCGCCTGGCCGGTTGTCATGCGGCGAGCTTACGTGGCCCGCCGCACGCCATCGCCGGTCAGAAGCTCAGCGAGTTGATCATGTCCGCGACGCCGTTGGAGAAGCCGTCGATCGTGGGGGCCATGTTGGAACCCGCCAGGTAGAAGCCCAGCAGCACGCACACGATCGCGTGCATCACCTTCAGCCCGGCCTTCCTGACCAGCAGCACGGTAATGACCAACAGCAGCAGACTCGCGGAAACGGACACCGAGATCACCTCCATGGAGTCGTGCCCGGTTCCGGGCAGGCCGAGGAGACCCTTCCCTTCTCGGGAGAGTCATACCCACGTTGCGTCATGGATCATAACGAGGGGCAGGGTACGCACCGCTCGGTGCACGGGTGCAGAACGGGGGCGCACACGGGGGGAGTTCGGCCGGGTCAGCGGGCAAGTGTGGTCCCTTTCTCGGGGAAATGGCAGGCCGTGAGGTGTCCTTCGGCGTTCCCCGCGACCCGGGCCAGCGGGGGCTCCTGTGTGGCGCATTTCTCTTCCGCCTTCCAGCAGCGGGTGCGGAACCGGCAGCCCGAGGGCGGGTCGGTGGGCGAGGGCACGTCCCCCCGGAGCCTGATCCGTTCCCGCCGCGGCCCGGCCGGCGCCTCCGACGCCCGCACCGCCTCCGTGACCTCGGGGACGGCGGAGAGCAGCGCGTGCGTGTACGGGTGGCGGGGCCGCTCGTAGATCGCGGTCCGGTCGCCCACCTCCACGATCTTGCCCAGGTACATGACGGCGATCCGCTGGGAGAAGTGCCGGACGACGGCCAGGTCGTGGGCGATGAAGAGGAACGCGATGCCCCGCTCCCGCCGCACCCGCTGGAGCAGGTTGACGACCTGGGCCTGGATCGAGACGTCCAGCGCCGACACCGGCTCGTCCGCGATGATCAGCTTCGGCTCCAGGGCCAGCGCCCTGGCCACCCCGATCCGCTGGCGCTGGCCGCCGGAGAACTCGTGCGGGAAGCGGTTGTAGTGCTCGGGGTTGAGGCCGACGGTCTCCAGCAGCTCCCTGACCCGCTTCTCCCGGCCGCCGGGCGGGTCGATGCCGTTGATCTCCAGCGGGCCGCCGATGATCGTGCCCACGGTCTGGCGCGGGTTCAGCGACGAGTAGGGGTCCTGGAAGATCATCTGGATCTCGGGGCGGACGGGCGCCAGCTGGCGCCGCGTCGCGTGGGTGATGTCCCGGCCCCGGTAGGTGATGGTGCCGGCGGTCGGTTCCAGCAGCCGGGCCAGCAGCCGCCCGGTGGTGGACTTCCCGCAGCCCGACTCCCCCACCAGGCCGAAGCTCTCGCCGGCGTGCACCGTGAAGTCGAGCCCGTCCACGGCCTGCACGGCGCCGACGGTCCGTTTGACGGGGAAGCCGCCCCGGACCGGGAAGTGCTTGGTCAGCCCCGCCACGGTCATCAGGGGCGTCCGGTCCTCGCTCGTGCCCGCACTGGTCACGTCGCCTCCGTCGTCGTTCCCGGGCCGCCCCCGCCGAGCCGGGGCCGGATCCGCTCGATGAAGAAAGTCCGCTTCTGCTCCGCGGTGAGGTGGCAGGCCGCGCCGCGCGTCCCGGGCGGCGCCGGGCGGTCGGCCGAGCAGGCCAGGTCGCCGGTCACCGCGTCGCGGAACGCGCAGCGCGGCTCGAACGGGCAGCCCGGCGGCGGGTGGAGCAGGCTGGGCGGGGTGCCGGCGATGGGCACCAGGTCCTGGCCGACGTCGCCGTGCAGCCGGGGCATGGAGCTGAGCAGGCCCCAGGTGTAAGGGTGTTGCGGGCTCCGCAGCACCTCCCGGACGGTGCCGCGTTCGACGGCGCGGCCCGCGTACATCACGACGACGTCGTCGGAGACGTTGGCCACCACGCCGAGGTCGTGGGTGATCATGATGATCGCGGAGCCGAACTCCCGCTGGAGGTCCTTGAGCAGGTCCAGGATCTGGGCCTGTACGGTGACGTCGAGGGCGGTGGTCGGCTCGTCCGCGATCAGCAGGTCCGGGTCGCAGACCAGGGCCATGGCGATCATCGCGCGCTGCCGCATGCCGCCGGAGAACTGGTGCGGGTAGTCGTCCACGCGCAGGCGGGGCCGGGGGATGCCGACCCTGCCGAGCATCTCGACGGCCCGCTCCCGCGCCTCGCGGCGGGAGGCGCCCCGGTGCTTGCGGAACGGCTCCCCGATCTGGTGACCGATCGTGTGGTACGGCGAGAGCGCGGTGAGCGGGTCCTGGAAGATCATCGCCACCTTGTTGCCGCGCAGCCGCTCCAGCTGCCGCTCGGTGGCGGTGATCAGCTCCTGGCCGTCGAGGTCGATCGTGCCGGAGACGGCGGTGCGGGCGGGGTCGTGCAGGCCCAGGACGGCCTGGGTGGCCACGGACTTGCCGGAGCCGGACTCGCCGACGATGCCGAGGGTGCGGCCCCTGGGGACGTCGAAGGACAGCCCGTCGACGGCCTTCACGACGCCGTCCTCGGTGGAGAAATGGACCCTCAGGTCCCGCACGGACAGGAACGGCGTGCCGTCCTTCGCCGTCCCGCCGCCCGGGGCCGGGCTGGTGGTGGTCACGTGGGTCGCTCCTAGGCCAGCCGCACGCGCGGGTCGATCAGCGCGTAGCAGGCGTCGACGAGGATGTTGAACAGGACGATCATCAGCGCGGCGAAGAGCATCACGCCCATGAGCATGGGCAGGTTCGACTCGGTCACGGAGTCGACCGCGAGCCTGCCGAGGCCGGGGAGCGTGAAGGTGACCTCGGTGACCATGGCGCCGCCGAAGAGCGAGCCGAGGTCGATGCCGAAGATGGTGACGATCGGGATCAGCGAGCCGCGCCAGGCGTGGCGGAAGAAGACGGTGGACCGGGACATGCCCTTGGCCCGCGCGGTGCGCACGTGGTCCTCCTGGAGCTGCTCGATGAGTTCGGCGCGGGCCATGCGCGTGTAGTTGGCGGTGAAGATCGTGGCCAGGACCAGCCAGGGCAGCAGCAGCCCGGCGAACCAGCCGCCCGGGTCCTCGGTGATCGGCACGTACTCGGGCTGCTCGAAGAGCTGGAAGCCGTCGCCGTGCACGAAGAGGGCGAGGGCGAGCGGGCCGATGAAGTAGATCTGGGCAGAGCTGAGGACCAGCGAGGTGGAGCTCATCGTCTTGTCCAGCAGCGTGCCGCGGCGCCAGGCGGCCAGCATGCCCAGCGACAGGCCGACGGTGAGGAAGACGACGGCGCCGCCGGCCGCGAGCGAGACGGTGGTCGGCAGCCGGTCCAGGATGGTGTCCAGGACGGGCGTGCTGTTGGTGAACGAGTAGCCCAGGCAGGGGGCCGGGCAGTCGCCGGCGGGGAACTCGCGGCCGGCGAAGATGCCGGTCATGTAGTCCCAGTACTGGACGGGGACGGGGTCGTCGATGCCCAGATTCCGCTCCACGATGGCCAGTTGCTCGGGAGTGCAGCTCTTTCCGCAGGCGAGCAGGGCGGGATTGCGCGGGATCGCGTAGAAGAGGAAGAACGTGACGGCGCTGATGATCAGCAGGATGGCGACGGCGCCCAGTGATCGCCGGAGGAGGAATCGGAGCATCGCGTGGCAGCCTTCGGGTGAGTCGGCCGGAGTCGGGGCGCGGGTGCCCGCCCGGGGGCGGGCACCCGCTGGCTGTCTTTCCGGGCGGCGGCGCTATTCCTGGATGACGAAGAGCCGGTTCATGTCGACGGTGCCGAGGTCGTCGTTGAAGACCGCGCCGCCGACGAGCGAGCCGTGCAGGATGTTCTGCTTGTAGTAGTAGAGCGGGACGGCCGGGAGGTGCTCCTCCAGGATCGTCTTGTTCAGCTCGAACCACGCGGTGGCCGCCTCGGCGGGGTCGGTGATGCCGCGGATGCGGTCGATCTCCGCGTTCACCTCCTCGCTGTCGAAGTGGCTGTAGTTGCTGGCGCCGTCCTGGATCTGGCGGCCGTCGAACAGCGGCGGGATCACCGTGGAGCTGGACAGCCAGTCGTGGCCCCAGTTGCTGCGGTAGATGTCGTAGCCGTTGTCGACGACGCTGATCGTGTCGTAGTACGTCTCCTGCGGGACCTGGGTCTCGTTGACCTCGAAACCGGCCTGCTCCAGGGCGTCGGCGATGGCGACGGCGGCGCGGGAGTCCTCGGTCGCGGTGTGGTGGACGTAGTTCAGCTCGTAGCCGACCGCGCCGGCCTCCTCCAGCAGCGCCCGGGCCGCCTCGGGGTCGCCCTGCGGCGTGGCCAGCTTGCCGTACGGGTCGTAGCCCTCCTCGTAGCCGGGGAGCAGCGGGCTGATGTAGCCGCCGGCGTACTCGCCGCCGAAGGTGCCGCCGTAGGCGTTGAGGACGCCGTTGAGCGGCACGGCGAGGGCGATGGCCTCGCGGACGCGCTTGTCGGTCACCCGCTCGGTGTTGATGGCGAGGGTGGCGACGTAGGGCTGGTAGCCCTGCACGAGCCGGTCCTGGTACTCGGGGTTGGCGGAGACCTCGGGCGCGTTGCCGGGGTCGACGCCGTTGTTGAAGGTGATGGCGTACCGGTCGTCGCCGTTGTCGGCCATCAGGCGCCGGGTGGAGTCGTCCGTGGTGTGGCCGAAGGTCAGCTCGTACCGGTCCGGGTAGGCGGTGCGGGCCGGGTCGGTCTCCGGCTCCCAGTACTCGTTCCGGGTCAGCGTCATGGAACGGCCGGGCCGGTGCTCGGCGATCTGGTACGGGCCGCTGGTCAGCGGCTCCTGGTCGTACTGCTCGCGGGTGTCGCCCTCCTCGGAGACGACCGCGTAGCCGATCATCGACAGCGCGTACGGCAGGTCGGCCTGCGGTTCCTCGAAGTGGAAGACGATGGTGTCCTCGTCCGGGGTCTCCAGCACGGTGTCGGGCAGGTGGTCGCCCTCGTACGGCCCCTCGGGCAGCAGTTCCCGGTAGTCGGCGCCGCCGGTGCCCGCCAGCCACTGCTGGACGAACGTCGGGCCCTGCGTGATGAACTCCGCGAACTGCCGCTCGAAGGTGTGCCGGACGTCGGCGGAGGTGATCTCGGAGCCGTCGTTGAAGTAGATGTCGTCCTTCAGCGTGTACGTCCAGGTCCGGCCGCCGTCGGACACCTGGCCGGAGTCGGTGGCCAGGTCCCCGACGACCGTGTAGGTGCCCTCGTTGTCCAGCCGGACGGTGGTGAGGCCACGGTGGAAGAGCTTGGCGACGTTGGACTCGTCGGAGACGTAGATCTGGGCCGGGTCCAGGTGGTTGGGGCCGGTCTCCTGGAGGACGTGGATGGTGCCGCCGGGCTGCGCGCCGGGCACCTCCTCGGCGGGGCCCGTGGACGCCTCGGCGTCACCGAAGGCTATGGCCCCCAGCGTCCCGGGCCCGGTGTCCTCCCCGCCGCCGTCGCCCCCTCCGCCGCCGCCGCTGCTGCAGGCGCTGAGGATCAGCGCCCCCGCGAGCGCGAGCGAGACGCCCGTGGCGCGCCCTGTCCGCAGTGATCTCGTGGTCATGGTCTTCGGAACACCTGCCCATTCGTTGTCGGGTGTCGGAGGTGTCAGAGCTGTCAGCGCCGGCCGGACTTCGGGTCGAAGGCGTCGCGGACCGAGTCCCCGAGGAGGTTGAAGGCGACCACGAAGATCACCATCGAGACTCCGGGGAAGAACATGTAGGTGATGTCGGCTTCGTAGACCTCCGCGCCGATGGCGAACATCCGGCCCCAGTCGGGGGTCGGTTCGACCAGGCCGACGCCGAGGAAGGACAGGGCCGCCGCGGTGGTGACGAAGTTCGGCAGCATGTAGGTGGCCTGGACCAGGATCGGCGAGACCACGTTGGGCAGCAGCTCCTTGCGGACGATGCGCCAGGGCGAGGCCCCGCTCACCTTGGCCGCCTCCACGAACTCCCGCTCCCGCAGGGCGAGTGTGGCGCCGCGCAGGATGCGGCCCAGCGTCATCCAGCCCAGCACCCAGAGCACCGCGATGATCGAGACCACCCGCACCCAGGTGGGGGTCTCCTCGCGGGGGTCGACGAACAGCGTGGCGACGATGGGCAGGAACGCGACGAAGAAGAGCTGCTGGGGGAAGGCCATCAGCAGGTCGATGAAGCGGCTGATGAGGAAGTCCCAGCGCCCGCCCAGATATCCGGCCGTGATGCCGAGCACGATGGCGGTCAGCGTGGCCAGGACGGTGACCGCCAGGGCGATCATCAGGGAGGTGCGGATTCCGTAGAGGAGCTGCGTGAAGACGTCCCGGCCGAGGAACGGTTCGAGGCCGAACCAGAATTCGCCGTCCATGCCCCCGTTCGGCTTGACCGGATAGCCGAACTCGTTGAGGAGGCCGCTCTCGATCTGCCCGTAGCGGGTGTAGGGGTCCTTGCCGTAGAGCTTCGCGATGAGCGGCGCGCACAGGCCGACGGCGAAGAAGAACAGCACCACGCAGGCGGATATGACACCGACACGGTCACGGCGGAAGCGCCGCCACATGAGCTGCCCCGGCGAGCGGCCGACCAGTCCCGCTTCGACCGCCCGGGTTTCGGTGGCTGTCACGTCTCCCCCGATTCTCCTGCGCCTGTGTGGACATGCCGTGTGATGCGAGTAGATCGCGACTGTGGCAAGGCACACGGATTCTCGTCAAGAGATAGCGGTGGTATAAACCTATGACGGTCAATAAGTGAGTCAAGGTTATGCGGATTGACACCCGATCGTGCTTGACGCGGTCTCAGGCCATCGGGAAATGTAGCGATAAGAGAGGACCCGCCTGTTAACAAGGCGGCAACATGCAAGACCCTACATGGTGATGCGAACGGCCCAGACTGAGGCGGTACGGCCGTGCGGGTGCCGTAGACCGGGGCGGCGCGGCCATTGGGTCCGCGTCGCCCCGGTGCGTCTCCCGGGCCGCCGCGCCGCTCAGACCGAGGTCACCCGCGGTTTCTCCGCCGCGAAGTGGCAGGCGGAGGGATGGGCGACGGGCCCGGCCGCCCGCTCGAACCCGGCCGGCACCGCCAGCGGCGGCTCCACCTCCGCGCACAGGGGCCGCGCTTTCCAGCACCGGGTCCGGAAACGGCAGCCCGACGGCGGATTGGCCGGGGACGGCACATCCCCGGCCAGAATGATGCGCTCCCTGCGGTGGCTCAGCGCGGGGTCCGGCACCGGGACGGCCGACAGCAGCGCCTGCGTGTACGGATGCGTGGGGTGGTCGTAGATCTCGCGATCGGTCCCGGTCTCCACGATCTTCCCCAGATACATCACACCGACTCGATCGGAAATGTGCCGCACAATCGACAAATCATGGGCAATAAACATGTAGGACAGGCCGAACTCGTTCTGCAATCGCTCCATGAGGTTGATCACCTGGGCCTGCACCGAGACGTCCAGCGCCGAGACCGGCTCGTCGGCCACGATGATCTCCGGGTTGAGCGCCAGCCCGCGGGCGATGCCGATGCGCTGCCGCTGACCGCCGGAGAACTGGTGCGGATACCGGTTGACGTACTCTGGATTCAGCCCGACCACGTCCAGCAGTTCCCGCACCCTGCGGCGCCGGTCGCCCTTCGGCGCCGCCTCGGGATGGATCTCGAACGGCTCGCCCACGATGTCCCCGACCGTCATCCGCGGATTCAGGGACGTATAGGGATCCTGGAACACCATCTGGATATTCCGCCGCACCGCCTTCAGCGCCCGCCCCGACAGCTTGCTGATGTCCTCGCCCTTGTAGCGGATCTCCCCCGCCGTCGGCCGCTCCAGACTCATCAGCAGCCTGGCGACCGTCGACTTGCCGCACCCCGACTCCCCCACGATCCCGAGCGTCTCCCCCGGGCGCAGGTCGAACGAGACGCCGTCGACCGCCCGCACCGCCCCCACCTGCCGCCGGAACAGGACACCCTGGGTCAGCGGGAAGTGCTTGACCAGGCCACGCACGTCCAGGATCGCCTCGTGGCGCGGACGGTCACTCACCGATCGTCTCCTTCCAGAAGTGACAGGCGCTCGACCGGCCGGGGCCGACCTCCTCGTACAGCGGCGGGGGCGGGTCGTGCCGGCACACGTCCCGCGCCCGCGGGCAGCGGGGGTGGAACGGGCAGCCGGCCGGGACGTGCAGCAGGTTGGGGGGCATCCCCTTGATCGCCAGCAGTTCCTTGCCCTTCTGGTCCAGGCGCGGGATGGAGTCCAGCAGACCCCGGGTGTACGGATGGGCCGGCCGCGCGTAGAGGCCGCGCACCGGGGCGTGCTCCACGATCCGGCCCGCGTACATCACCGCGATCCGGTCGGCCACGTCCGCGACCACGCCCAGGTCGTGGGTGATGAGGATGAGCCCCATCCGGTACTCGCGCTGCAACTCGGCCAGCAGGTCCATCACCTGGGCCTGCACCGTGACGTCCAGCGCGGTCGTCGGCTCGTCCGCGATGATCAGCTCGGGTTCGAGGGCGAGCGCCATCGCGATCATGATGCGCTGCCGCATGCCGCCGGAGAACTGGTGCGGGAAGTCGTCGACCCGCTCCCGCGCCGCCGGGATGCGGACCCGCTCCATCAGCTCGATCGCCTTCGCCCTGGCGTCCTTGCGGGACATGCCGCGGTGGACGCGGAACATCTCCCCGAGCTGATAGCCCACCGACAGCACCGGGTTGAGCGCCGACAGCGCGTCCTGGAAGATCATCGCCATCTTCTCGCCCCGGATCCGCCGCCGTTCCTCCCGGTCCAGCGTCAGCAGGTCCCGGTCCTTGAAGCGGATCTCGCCGCCGGTGACGCGGCCGGGCGGCGAGTCGAGGATGCCCATCACGGCCTGCGCCGTCACCGACTTGCCGGACCCGGACTCGCCCAGCACGGCCAGCGTCTCGCCCGCGTCCACCGCGTAGCTGACCCCGTTGACGGCGCCCACCACCCCGTCCCTGGTGCGGAACTCCACGCGCAGGTCGCGCACGTCGAGCAGCATCGGTTTCCCTTCCGTCAGCGGAGCTTGGGGTCGAGCGCGTCCCGGACCGCGTCGCCGAGCATGATGAAGGCCAGCACGGTGACGCTGAGCGCGGCGGCCGGATAGAGCAGGATGTGCGGCGCGTTGCGGAACTGCATGCCGTCCGAGGCCGCCGAGATGTCCACGCCCCAGGAGACCGTGGGCGGTCGCAGGCCGACGCCGAGGTAGCTGAGGGTGGCCTCCAGCGCGATGAACGTGCCCAGCATGATCGTCGCCATCACGATGACCGGCGCGACGGCGTTGGGCGCGATGTGCCGCAGCAGCATCCGGGTGTTGCCCGCGCCGAGCGCGCGGGCGGCCTGCACGTAGTCGTTGCGGGCGGCGGTGATGACGGCGCCCCGGGCGATGCGGGCGATCTGCGGCCAGCCGAGCGCGGCGATGACCAGCACCACCGGCCAGATCCCGGACAGCGTGATCATGCTCAGGAAGACGATGGCACCCAGCACCATCGGGATGCCGAAGAAGACGTCCGTGAGGCGGGAGAGCAGGGTGTCCCAGAAGCCGCCGAAGAACCCCGCCAGGCCGCCGACCACCGCCCCGAGCACCGCGACGCCCAGCGTGGCGCAGACGCCGACCGCGATGGAGGCGCGCGCGCCGTGGACGGTGCGCGTGTAGACGTCGCAGCCCTGGGTGTCGAAGCCGAACCAGTGCCCGGAGGTGGGTCCCTGGAGCGAGCGGCCCAGTTCGCAGCGCTGCGGGTCCTGGCCGGCGATGAGGCCCGGCCAGAGCGCGATCAGGACGAGGAAGACGATCATCAGCGCCGAGACCACGAAGACCGGGTTGCGCCGCAGGTCGTGCCAGGCGTCGCGCCACAGGCCGCGGGCCGCGCCGGGAACGGGCGTCGCGGAACCGGCGGACAGCGCCCCGGCGGCGGCCTTCTCCTGCGCCGCGAGGGGCTGGGAGGACTGCTCCTGGTCAGGCATAGCGGATCCTCGGGTCGAGCACGGCGTACAGCAGGTCCACGAGCAGGTTGGCGAGCAGGAAGATCAGCACCAGGACGACGACGAAGCCGACGACGGTGGGCGCGTTCTGCCGCAGGATGCCCTGGTAGAGCTGGTAGCCGACGCCCTGGATGTTGAAGATCCGCTCGGTGACGATGGCCCCGGCCATCAGCGTGCCGACGTCGGCGCCGAGGTAGGTGACCACCGGGATCAGCGAGTTGCGCAGCAGGTGGCGGACGGTCACCCGGCGGCGCGGCAGCCCCTTGGCGACGGCGGTGCGGATGTAGTCAGCCCTGGTGTTCTCGGCGACGGACGTCCTGGTCAGGCGGGTGACGTAGGCGAGGGAGACCAGGGAGAGGATGAGGCCGGGCACGAGCAGCTCGCCGAGGCGCGCGTCGGGGCTGACGGCCGGGTCGATCCAGCCGAACTCGACACCGAGGAAGTACTGCGCGGTGGTGCCGAGCACGAAGGTGGGGACGGCGATGACCGCGAGGGTGAGGACGAGGACCGACGTGTCCAGCGAACGGCCGCGCCGCAGGCCGGTGATGACGCCGAGGGTGATGCCGATGAGCATCTCGAACACGAGCGCGATCACCATCAGCCGGAAGCTGATCGGGAACGACCGGTCCATCAGGTCGGTCACCGGCTCCCCGTTGAAGGCGGTGCCGAAGTCGCCGGTGAAGATCTTGCCCATGTAGAGCAGGTACTGCTGCCACACGGGCTTGTCGAGGTTGAACTCCTCGCGCAGCGCCTTGGCGGTGGCCGGGTCGGGGCCGCGGTCGCCGAAGAGGGCGGAGACCGGGTCGCCGAGCGCGTACACCATGACGAAGATCAGGAAGGTGGCGCCGGCGAAGACCGGGATCATCTGGAGCAGGCGTCGGATGACGTAGCGCCCCATAACGGTCAGTCCACCGTGATGTCGGTGAAGACGGGCACGGAGAAGGGGTTGAGTCTGACGCCGCCGAGGCGCTCGGAGTAGCCGGCGGTGCCGTTCTGGTACCACAGCGGGATGGCGGGCAGGTCCTCGGCCAGGACCTCCTCGGCCTGCTGGAACTTCTCGATCGCCTCGTCCTCCTCGCCCGCGGAGTTGGCCTCGTCGATCAGGCGGTCGAACTCCTCGCTGCTGTAGCCGGAGTCGTTGGAGGAGGCGTCGGTGTAGTACAGCGGCTGGAGGAAGTTCTGGATGAGCGGGTAGTCCATCTGCCAGCCGGTGCGGAACATGCCGGTCATCTCGTGGCCGGTGATCCGGTTGCGGAAGTCGGCGAAGGTGGGCACCGGGTTGACGGTGCAGGCGCCGGTGTCGTCCAGCGCGTTGTTGATGCTGTTGCAGACCGCGTCCATCCACTGCCGGTGGGAGCCGGTGTCCACGTTGGAGGTGAGGGTGACCTTGCCGCCGGGCAGGCCGCCCGCCTCCTCGATCAGCTCGCGGGCGGCCTCGGGGTCGTAGTCGCAGACCTCGCCGCACAGCCCCTCCCGGTACCCGCCGGCCTCGCCGAGCACCGGGGAGGTGAAGTCGCTGGCGGGGGTGCGGGTGTCGTGGAAGATCCGGGAGGTGATCTCCTCCCGGTTGATCGCCATGGACAGGCCGCGGCGCAGGCGGGCGCCGTCCTCGCCCTTCCACGCCTTGTCGTACAGGGGGAAGGAGAGGGTCTGGATGATGCCGGCCGGCTGGTTGATGTAGCGGTCCCCGAGGTCGGCCTCGGCGTTGGCGAGCTGCGAGGCGGGCACGTCGTCGATGAGGTCGAGGTTGCCGGCCTGGAGGTCGGTGTAGGCGGTGTTGTTGTCGGTGTAGACGCGCAGTTCGACGCCGTCGTTCTTGGCCTTGTCGTCCCCGGCGTACGCGTCGTTGCGGACCAGCCGCATGCTCTGGCTCGGCTGGTAGGACTCGATCGTGTACGGGCCGTTGCCGATGGGCTTCGCCAGCCAGGCGTCGTGGTCGTCGAAGAACGCCCGCGGCAGCGGCGCGTAGGCGGCGTAGCCCAGGGTCTCCGGCCACAGGGAGAACGGCTCGGTGAGCCGGACGGTGAAGGTGTGGTCGTCGAT
This sequence comes from Streptomyces sp. URMC 129, assembly GCF_051386415.1. NCBI lineage: Bacteria > Bacillati > Actinomycetota > Actinomycetes > Kitasatosporales > Streptomycetaceae > Streptomyces > Streptomyces sp. URMC 129. The sequence continues at coordinate 32,706 of NZ_JBPQTQ010000014.1, read as the reverse complement.
CACCTCCAGGCCGCTGAGTCTGTCGGCGGTGGCCTCGGCGTCCTCGTCGGCCGGGTGGACCTCGTCGTAGCCCTCGATGAACTGGAAGAAATAGCTGGCGATCTGCGCGTTGTCGATGTGGGCGCCGTAGTTCCACGCGTCCACGTAGGACTGCGCGGTGACCGGGGTGCCGTCGCTGAACGTCCAGCCGTCCTTGATCGTGACGGTGAACGTCCGCTGGTCGTCGGTCTCGATCGACTCGGCCATGGCGTCCTCGGCCTCGCCGGTCTCGGGGTTGTAGCGCTTGAGACCGCGGAAGATCATGTCCAGGACCTTGCCGCCCTGCACCTCGTTGGTGTTCGCGGGCTCCAGCGGATGCTGCGGGTCCCCCCAGGACGCGCGGACGAAGGAGCCGCCCGCGCCGCTCCCGGAGCCGTTCCCCCCGCCGCAGCCGGTGGCGGCCAGCGCGAGGGCCGTGACGCCGGCGAGGACGCCGGTCAGGCGGGTCCGGGTGCTTCCGCGCATGCAGGGCCTCCTTGGGCAACGGAAAGTCACGTCGTCCACCTATAAGACCGCTGATGTCACCCGATGACCGCCAAGCCTCCCTTTCACCCTGCGGAGTGTTGCTCGAAACCCCCCGAATGCCGGACGCGCCGCGGCCCCGGGCCACGAGGGCACCGGGGCCGCGGACGGCGCGGAACGCTTCCTACGCGTGGACGATGTCCTTCTCCTCCGCGAAGTGGCAGGCCGACGGGTGGCCGGCCCCGCCGTCGCTGTCCCGGTAGCGCTCGGGCACCGCCAGCAGCGGCACCTCCCGCGCGCACTTCTCCCGCGCCTTCCAGCAGCGGGTACGGAAGCGGCAGCCCGACGGCGGGTTGGCCGGGGAGGGCACGTCGCCGGTGAGGATGATCCGCTCCCTGGTCTCCCGCGCCGCCGGGTCCGGCTGCGGCACCGCGGACAGCAGCGCCTGGGTGTACGGGTGGGTGGGGTGGTCGTAGATCTGCGCGTCCGTGCCCACCTCCGCCAGCTTGCCCAGGTACATCACGGCCACCCGGTCGGAGATGTGCCGCACGATGGACAGGTCGTGCGCGATGAACAGGTAGGACAGCTCGAACTCGCTCTGCAGCCGCTCCATCAGGTTGATGACCTGCGCCTGCACCGAGACGTCCAGCGCCGAGACCGGCTCGTCGCAGATGATGATCTCCGGGTTGAGCGCCAGCCCGCGGGCGATGCCGATGCGCTGCCGCTGACCGCCGGAGAACTGGTGCGGATACCGGTTGATGTACTCGGGGTTGAGCCCGACCACGTCCAGCAGTTCCCGCACCTTCCGGCGCCGGTCGCCCCGGGGCGCCACCTCCGGGTGGATGTCGAACGGCTCCCCGATGATGTCGCCCACCGTCATGCGGGGGTTGAGCGAGGTGTACGGGTCCTGGAACACCATCTGGATGTTCCGCCGCACCGCCTTCAGGGCCCGGCCCGACAGCTTGGCGATGTCCTCGCCCTTGTAGCGGATCTCCCCCGCCGTCGGCCGCTCCAGGTTCATCAGCAGCTTGGCCACGGTGGACTTGCCGCAGCCCGACTCCCCCACGATGCCCAGGGTCTCGCCCCGGTACAGGTCGAAGGAGACGTCGTCCACGGCCTTGACCGCGCCGACCTGCCGCTTGAACAGGATGCCCTGCGTCAGCGGGAAGTGCTTGACGAGGTTGCGGACCTGGAGGATCGGCTCGCCCCGGTCAGCCATGGATCGTCTCCTTCCAGAAGTGGCAGGCGCTGGACCGGCCGCCGATCGGCGTGCCGTCCTGCTCCGCGACGTCCGCCAGCGGCGGCACCTCGGTACGGCACGTGTCGCGCGCCATCGAGCAGCGGGGGTGGAACGCGCAGCCGCCCGGGAGCGCCGTGAGGCTGGGCGGCAGGCCCTTGATGGCGTACAGCTCCCTGCCCTTGTGGTCCAGGCGCGGGATGGAGTCCAGCAGGCCCTTGGTGTACGGGTGCGCCGGCCGCTTGTACAGCTCGTGCACCGGCGCGTTCTCCACGATCCGGCCCGCGTACATCACCGCGATCTTGTCCGCGACGTCCGCGACCACGCCCAGGTCGTGGGTGATCAGGATCAGGCCCATGCGGAAGTCGCGCTGGAGCTCGGCCAGCAGGTCCATCACCTGGGCCTGCACGGTCACGTCCAGGGCCGTCGTCGGCTCGTCCGCGATGATCACGTCCGGCTCCAGGGCGAGCGCCATCGCGATCATGATGCGCTGCCGCATGCCGCCGGAGAACTGGTGCGGATAGTCACCGACCCGCTCCTTCGCCGCGGGGATGCGGACCCGGTCCATCAGCTCGATCGCCTTCGCCCTGGCGTCCTTGCGGGACATGCCGCGGTGGACGCGGAACATCTCCCCGAGCTGATAGCCCACGGACAGCACCGGGTTGAGCGCCGACAGCGCGTCCTGGAAGATCATCGCTATCTTGTCGCCGCGGATGCCCCGCCGCCGCTCCTCGGGCATCGTCAGCATGTCCTCGCCGCGGAAGAGGATCTGGCCGCCGGTGACGCGGCCGGGCGGGGTGTCGAGGATGCCCATGATGGTCTGGGCGGTCACCGACTTGCCGGACCCGGACTCGCCGAGCACGGCCAGCGTCTCGCCCGCGTCCACCGTGTAGCTGACCCCGTTGACCGCCTTGGCGGCGCCGTCGCGGGTGTGGAACTCCACGTGGAGGTCGCGGACTTCGAGCAGCGGGACGCCGGGCACGTCCGCCTTCGTCATTTCGATCGACACGATCGTCACGCCTCCCTCAGCGCAGCTTGGGGTCGAGGGCGTCACGCACGGCGTCACCCAGCATCAGGAAGGACAGGATGGTGATGCTCAGCAGCAGCGACGGGTAGAGCAGGATGTGCTCCGCGACCCGGATGCGCTCCTGTCCACGGTTGATGTCGCCGCCCCACGAGATCGCCGGCTCGGTCAGGCCGATGCCCAGGAACGACAGCACCGCCTCGGCCGTGATGTACCCGCCGAGGGCCACCATGGCGACGACGATCACCGGCGCCAGGGCGTTCGGCAGGATGTGCCGCAGCAGGATGCGCCAGGTGCCGGCGCCCAGCGAGCGGGCGGCGGCCACGTAGTCGGCCTGCTTGATGGCGATCACCGAGCCGCGCATCACGCGGGCGATGGTGGTCCAGCCGAGGAACGCCAGGGCCATGATCACGGTCCACTCGGTCCGGGTGTCGAACGAGACCAGGACGACCATGGTGCCCAGCAGGAACGGGATGCCCAGGAAGATGTCCACGACGCGGGAGAGCACGGCGTCGATCCAGCCGCCGAAGTACCCGGCGAGCATGCCGACCAGGCCGCCCAGCACCAGGACGATCGCGGTCACCGCGACACCGATGATGATCGAGGCGCGGGTGCCGTAGACCATCCGGGCCCAGATGCTCTGGCCCTGCTGGTTGTAGCCCAGCCACTCCGGCGAGAAGAAGTGGGTGAGCTGCGGCTCCCTCAGGTAGTTGGCCGTCAGGTCGGCCTCGCGGGGGCTGACCGAGGTGAACCAGCCGGGGAACGCGGCCATCACCAGCAGCACCGCGATGATCACGGCCGAGATCAGGAACATCGGCCGGCGGCGCAGGTCGTGCCAGGCGTCCGACCAGAGGCTGCGCGGCTTGCCGGGCGCCGGCCCGGCCTCCACGGCCGCCGCCGTCGCGGGGGCCGCCGCCGTCGGTATCGCTTCCTTCTTCAGGGGCTCGGGAGCCTCAGGCATAGCGAATCCTCGGGTCCAGGACCGCGTAGAGCAGGTCGACGAGCAGGGCGACAACGAGATAGACGAGGATGATGAAGCTCACGATGCCCACGACGGTGGCGCCCTCGCGGGAGTTGAGCGCCTGGAAGATCGCCTGTCCGATCCCGTGGATGTTGAAGATGCCCTCGGTGACGATGGCGCCGGCCATCAGGTTGCCGATGTCCACGCCGAGGAAGGTCACCACGGGGATCAGCGAGTTGCGCAGCAGGTGCACGCGGACCGCGCGGGCCCTGCTCAGACCCTTGGCCCGTGCCGTGCGCATGTAGTCGGCGCGCCGGTTCTCCACGATGGAGGTGCGGGTCAGGCGGGCGACGTACGCCAGGGAGAGCGACGCCAGCGCCAGTGCGGGCAGCAGCAGTTCGTCCCATGCCTCGGAGTCCTGGACGGTGGGACTGATCAGCTCCCACTTGACGCCGAAGTAGGTCTGGTACAGGTAGCCGATGACGAAGACCGGCACGGAGATGAGCAGCAGCGTGAAGAAGAGGATGGCCGCGTCGGTCTTGCCCCCGGCCCGGAGGCCGGCCAGCAGGCCCATCGCGATGCCCAGCACGGCGGTGATGACGAAGGCGAGCAGGGTCAGCCGTATCGTCGCGGGCAGCGCGTCGGAGATCACGTCGATCACCTCGCGTCTGCTGGCGATCTGGGTGCCGAAGTCGCCCTGGAGCAGGCCCGTCAGGTAGTTCCAGTACTGCCGCAGGATCGGCTCGTCGAGGCCGAGATCCGCGCGCAGGGCCTCCATCTGGGCCTCGTCGGGGGCGCGTTCGCCCCACAGGGCCCGCACCGGGTCGCCGGGCAGGGCGTACATCATCATGAAGATGATGAACGTCGAGCCGACGAACACCGGGATCATCTGGAGCAGTCGCCGCACGACATATCGCCCCATCATTCCTCCATGTCATTCGGCGGGGCCGGCGGGCGCTCCGGTTCGCGGAACGGCCCGCCGGCCCCCCTTCACTGCTGGTGCCGGCACCCGGCCGGGTCCTACTCGACGACCGTCACCTCGGTCAGCACCGGCTGACCGGCGCTGTTGAAGCGGACGTTCTCGACGTTCTCGCCCCAGCCGCCGTTGATGTTGTTGAACCACAGCGGGATGGCCGGCATCTCCTGCCAGAGGACCTGCTCCGCCTCCGCGTAGGCCTGGGCGGTCTCCTCCAGCGTGGCCGCCGCGTCGCCCTGGGCGAAGAGCTCGTCGACCTCCGGGTTGTCGAAACGACCGTAGTTGCTCTGCGCCTCGGAGTGGTAAAGCTCCTTGAGGAAGTTGACGTTGAGCGGGTAGTCCGCGAACCAGCCGCCGCGGTACATGCTCTGCACCTCGTTGGCCTCGCGGGCCTCCAGGTCGGTGTCGAAGTCGACCTTGGCGTCACCGACGCACTCGACGTCCAGCGTCTCGATGATGCTGTTGCAGACGGCCTCGACCCACTCCTGGTGGCCGCCGTCGCTGTTGTACTGGATGGTGATCTTGTCGCCCGGGATGCCGCCGCCCTCTTCGACGAGGCGGCGGGCCTCCTCCGGGTTGAAGTCGGTGAGGCCGCCCGCGGCGCCCTCCTGGTACCCGTAGACGCCCGGCGGCACGAAGCTGTCGGCCGGCGTGCGGGAACCGTCCAGCACGGTGCGGGTGATGGTCTCCCGGTCGATCGCCATCGAGACGCCCTGGAGGACCTTGGGGTCGGTGCCCTCCCACTCGTACCAGACCGGGACGATGGTCTGGATGCCGTTGTAGGGCTGGGCGACGGAGCGGTCCTCGCCGAGGTCCTGGCGGTACAGCGGCAGGTCGCGCGGGGCGACCTGGCGGATGATGTCGATGTTGCCCGACTGCAGGTCGGTGTAGGCGGCCTCCAGCGAGTCGTACGACTCGATGTGGATGCCGCCGTTCTTGGCGGGCTCGCCGGCGTAGTCCTCGTAGCGGGTCAGCTCGATGGACTCGCCGTGGTTCCACGCGGTGAACTCGTACGGGCCCTGGCCGATCGGGTGTTCGCCGAACGCCTCGGGGTCCTCGAAGAAGCTCTCGGGCAGCGGGGTGAAGGCGTCGTAGCCGAGCTTGTAGTCGTAGTACGACACGGGGGTGGTCAGCTCGATCGTGAAGGTGAGGTCGTCCACGACCTGCAGACCGGACATCGTGTCGGCGGTGGGCTCGGCGCCCTCCTCGGCCGGGTGGACGTCCTCGTAGCCGACGATGTCGGAGAACCAGAAGCTGTTGTTCTGGTTGTTGTTGATGTTGGCGGCCCAGTTCCAGGCGTCCACGTAGCTCTGCGCGGTGACCGGGGTGCCGTCGTGGAAGGTCCAGCCCTCCCGGAGGGTGACGGTCCAGGTGCCGTTGTCCTCGCTCGGCTCGACCGACTCGGCGGCGACCATGTAGATCTGGCCCTGGTCGTCGAAGTCGAGGAGCTTGGAGAAGACGTTCTGGATCACCAGCGCGCCGAACTGCTCGTTGGTGTTGGTGGGGATCAGCGGGTTCTGCGGCTCGCCGCCGTCGACCCGGACGATGCCGTCGGGGTTCGCCTCGCCCGCACTGTCATCACCGCCACCGCAGGCCGTCGCGGCCAGGGCCACGACTATCGCAGTAGCGACCCATTTGGCGCTGCGCGCACCACGCATGTGGTTGCCTCCTTGGAGTCCGCTCTCAATGCACCGGGAACCCCGGAACGCGAAGACATCTACCCGCGTCAACACGCGCCCGGTTCGCAATGCCCACAACTATTGGGCATGAATCTTCGGTGAACCACCGATCCCCGATTTCATTTTGATGAAGATGAGGAGAGTCGAACCCCCATAAGCGGACAAAGTACGAGTGAACACTCTCCGGTATCCGGACTGTTGCGAGTCGGAGCAAGCGTCACGGTCCGGATACCGGACAGTTGATCCGGTCTCCGGCCCGAAACAGACTTGACATGGACCCCGCGTCCCCATCCCCGGACGAACCGGGCGGAATCAGTTCCTCTTGGCCCGCGCCGTGGCCCGCGCGCGCTCCCGCTGGTCCAGGACCACCTTGCGGATCCGCACTTCGGAGGGGGTGACCTCCACACACTCGTCCTCGCGGCAGAACTCCAGAGATTGCTCGAGCGAAAGCTTGCGCGGCGGGATGAGGTTCTCCGTGGTGTCCGCCGCCGCGGCCCGCATGTTGGTGAGCTTCTTCTCCTTCGTGATGTTCACGTCCATGTCGTCGGAGCGGGAGTTCTCCCCGACGATCATGCCCTCGTAGACCTCGGTGCCGGGCTCCACGAAGATCGTGCCGCGCTCCTGGAGGTTGAGCATCGCGTATGGCGTCGCCGTGCCGGGCCGGTCGGCGACCAGGGAGCCGCTCTTGCGCGTGCGCAGCTCACCGGCCCACGGCTCGTGCTTCTCGTAGATGCTGTGCGCGATGCCGGTGCCGCGCGTCTCGGTCAGGAACTCGGTCCGGAAGCCGATCAGTCCGCGCGAGGGCACCAGGAACTCCATGCGCACCCAGCCCGAGCCGTGGTTCGTCATCGTCTCCATGCGGCCCTTGCGGGTGGCCATGAGCTGGGTGATCGCGCCCAGGTGCTCCTCGGGCGCGTCGATCGTCATCCGCTCGACCGGCTCGTGGACCGACCCGTCGACCACCCGGGTCACCACCTCCGGCTTGCCGACGGTCAGTTCGAAGCCCTCGCGGCGCATCGTCTCCACCAGGATCGCCAGCGCCAGCTCGCCGCGGCCCTGCACCTCCCAGGCGTCGGGACGCTCGGTGGGCAGCACGCGCAGCGACACGTTGCCGATCAGCTCGCGGTCCAGACGGTCCTTCACCAGCCGGGCGGTCACCTTGTGGCCCTTGCCGCCGCGGCCCACCAGGGGCGAGGTGTTGGTGCCGATGGTCATCGAGATGGCCGGCTCGTCCACGGTGATCAGCGGCAGCGGCACCGGGTTCTCCGGGTCGGCCAGGGTCTCGCCGATCATGATCTCCGGAATGCCGGCCACCGCGCAGATGTCCCCGGGCCCGGCCTCCTCGGCGGGCTTGCGGGTGAGCGCGTCGGTCATCAGCAGCTCGGTGATGCGGACGTTCTGCGCGCTGCCGTCCCGCCGCAGCCAGGCGACGGTCTGCCCCTTGCGGAGGTTGCCCTGCCGGATGCGGCAGAGCGCGATGCGGCCGAGGAAGTTGTCGGCGTCGAGGTTGGTGACGTGCGCCTGGAGCGGTGCGTCCTCCTCGTAGACCGGCGCGGGGACCGTCTCCAGGATGGTGGAGAAGAACGGCTCCAGGCTGTCGCTGTCGGCCGGGATGGTGCCGTCGGCCGGCTGGGTCAGCGAGGCGATCCCGGCCCGGGCGGAGGCGTAGACGATGGGGAACTCGATCTGCTCCTCGTCCGCGTCGAGGTCGAGGAAGAGGTCGTAGGTCTCGTTGAGCACCGCGGAGATGCGGGCGTCGGAGCGGTCGGTCTTGTTGACGCAGAGGATGACCGGCAGCCGGGCCTGGAGGGCCTTGCGCAGCACGAAACGGGTCTGCGGCAGCGGTCCCTCGGAGGCGTCGACGAGCAGGACGACCGCGTCCACCATGGACAGGCCGCGCTCCACCTCGCCGCCGAAGTCGGCGTGGCCCGGGGTGTCGATGATGTTGATGACGACCGGGCTGCCGCCGCCCTTGGGGTGGTACCGGACGGCGGTGTTCTTCGCGAGGATGGTGATGCCCTTCTCGCGTTCCAGGTCGTTGGAGTCCATGACCCGGTCGTCGACCTGCTGGTGCGCGGCGAAGGCTCCCGCCTGCCGGAGCATGGCGTCGACCAGGGTGGTCTTCCCGTGGTCGACGTGGGCGACGATGGCGACGTTACGGATGTCATGGCGCGTAGGCATGGCTGGGGGGTTCTCCCGAGATCGTGACTGAGACGGCTCGGCAGAGAGCGCCTGTCCGCGGGACAGGCCGCGACACCGGCCTCACAGCCATCGTACGGTGCGGCGCCCGCACCGGTCGGGCCGAGCCCCGGGCGCCCGGTGACGGCGTTCCGTGCCCCGCGGAGAGCCGCCGGGTCAGCGGCGGTAGCCGATGTCCTGGTAGCGGGGGGTCTGCATGCCGAACGCGCCGACGCCGGCCAGGTCGGTGGGGGTGGCGACCAGGTGCGGGCGCTGGAAGAGCGGGATGGATCCGGCGGCGGCCCACAGGCGGGCGTCGGCCTTGTTCAGCAGCCGGTCGTGCTCCTTCTCGTCCAGCTCGCCGGCGGCCTGGGCGAGGAGTTGGTCGATGTAGTCGGTGCCGACCCGGGTGTAGTTCTGCGCGATCAGCGTCTCGCCGCCCGGGACGGACCGCGGCTTGGCGAACAGCGGCCCCGCGTCCGTCGCCGGGTAGGCCGTCGCGGGCCAGGCGAAGAGGGCCAGGTCGAAGGCGCCCTCGGCGATGTGCCGGGTGAAGTAGTCCGCGGGGTCGACCTCCGTGGTCTCGGCCGCCACCCCGATCTCCGCCAGCATCCGCGTGATGCTCCGCCCCACCTGCCGCAGGGGGGCGCCCTCGGCGCCCGACGGGAGTACGAAGCGCAGCTCCAGCGGCTTGCCGTCCTTGGCCCGCACCGGGACCGCCGCCGCTCCTTCCCCGGCCCGGCCGTCGTCCGCGTCCGGCTCGGCCCCGGCCCCGGCCTGGCGCCAGCCCGCCTCCTCCAGCACGGCCCGGGCGGCGTCGGCGCCGGTCTCCCCGAGCGCGTCGCTGTTGTCGCGGTAGCCGCTCTGGCCCAGGACGCGCAGGTGGTTGCCGAGTGGCCGGGCGGGCAGGCCGGCCGGCTCGTGCACCTCGGCGGCGAGCGCCTCGCGGTCGAGGGCGCGGGCGATGGCCCAGCGGACGCGTTCGTCGCTGAGCGCGGGCGAGGACCCGTTCAGGGCGAGGTGGGTGTACGTGGCGTCGTAGGCGCGGTGCACGGTGAAGCCGCGCAGCCGCTCCCTGGCGGCCTCCTCGCGGGTGGCGAAGGCCCGCTCGCGCGCCCGTTCCGACTCGGCGAAGGAGCGCGCGAACCGTTCCCGTGCGGCTGCCTCGTCCCCGGTGTCCGCGAGGCGGGCGGCGGCCAGGTCGTGCAGCGCGTCGACGGTGCCGGCGTGGCGGCGGCCCGGCTCCCCCTTTCTGTCCCCGTCGGCGTCACCGTCGCCGTCGCCGTCCCCGGTGCCGCCCGCCGCCGTGACGCGGTCCGCGTCGGCCGGGCTCAGCTCCGCGACGTCGAGCTTGCCGTCGATGAGCGCGGCGCGCCGCTGGTCGCGCGGCACGGCGGCGAAGACGAGCCGGTCGAGGAGGGCGGGGTCGCCCCACCACTTGTCGTTGCGCACGAGGGTGACCGTCGACTCCTCGGCGTCGATCTCCTTGAGCTCGAACGGGCCCCCGGCCGCCGGGAGTCCGTCGCGGATGCCCTCGTTGAAGACCTCGGCGTCGCCGGTGACGGAGCGCGGGTAGAGCGGGGTGAACAGGGACTTCCAGTCGGCGTAGGGCTTGGCGAAGGTCACCTTCACCTGGTGCCGCCCGGGGCCCTCGGCCACCTTCTCGATGCGGTCGTACCCGGCGTCGCGGGCGGACCGGAAGGCGGTGTCCTTGCCGCCCAGGGCCTTCCACTGGGCGACGAAGTCGGCGGCGCCGATCGGCTCGCCGTCGCTCCACCGGGCCTCGGGGTGGAGGGTGTAGACGACGGTCTGCCGGGGCTCCCGCTCGGTGATCTCGGCCGAGCGCAGATAGTCGGTGTTGAGCTGGGGGCGGCCCTGGCCGTCGATGGTGAAGAGCATCGGCAGGACCGCGCCGACGACCTGGTCGGTGACCCGGTCGGCGCCGCTCTGGAAGGCGTTCAGCGTGGTGGGGAGGTGGTCGATGCCCCAGGTGACGGAGCCGCCGCTCTTCAGCTGCGCGCGCCGGGCCGTGGTGACCGACTGCGCCGCGCCGGCGACGGCGGCGTCGTGCTCGTCCTGGCCGGTGCAGCCGGCGAGGAGCGGGACGAGCAGGGCCCCGGCGAGGAGCGTCACCGCGTAACGGACCGCCCGGACCGGGCCTGGTCTCGCTGGCACCCCTGACATGCTGTTACCTCCGGCTCCACCGGTGCGCTGATCACACGTATGCGCCCACTGAAGGGGAGCCCCCGGACGGGACGGCGACGACACGACGGCCGGCACCCCCGAGGCCACCCGTCCGGCGGTCACCGCCGCCACCGCCCCGGCCCGGCGGCTCCGTCGCGACGCTCGCCCCGCGGGTCGCGGGGGTCCGCCGACCGGCCTACCGTCGGAACAAGGACCGTTCTCCCTCCTGCGAAGGGCGGACTCATGAACACGGCCCGCGAACCGGACGCCGTCGCCCTCCTGCTGCCGATCGCGCTGCTCGTGGCCACCGTCCTGGTGGTGCTGTACCGCGCCCGCAGGCCGGCGCCGCCCGGCAGTTACCGGAACGTGCCGCTCCGCTGGCGGGGGCGGCCCACCGCCCCGCCGTCCGAGGCCAGGGCCCAGGCCGCCGAACCGCCCGTGGAGCAGCTCGACGCCGAGGCCCGCGGCCTGCTGATCCGGCTGGACGACGCGGTGCTCGCGCGGCGCGAGGAGCTGGACTTCGCCGCCGGGCAGGCGGGCGAGGAGGCCACGCGCCCCTTCCGCGCCGTGGTCGCGGACGCCGGGGCGGAGGCCGGGAAGACGCTCCGGCTCCGCCACCGGCTGGACGACCCGGCGCTCCGCCGCAACGAGACCGAGCGGCGCCGGCGGCTGCACGAGATCATCGGCCGCTGTACCCGCGCCCGGGCCCGTCTGGAGTCGGTCGAGGGCTCGTTCGCGCGGGCCCGGGGCCTGCCCGGCCGGGCGGCCGAGGCGCTGGAGCACGCCCGCCGCCGCGCGGGAGCCCTGCCGGAGCGGATCGGCGCGGCGCGGGCCCGGTGCCGGGAGCTGGCCGGGCGGTATCCGGAGTCGGCGCTGGCGCCGGTGCGCGACCACCCCGCCGAGGCCGGGGAGCGGCTGGCCGCCGCCGAGGACGCGCTCGGCCGGGCGGAACGGGCGCTGGCCCACGGCGACGAGCGGTCCGCCGCCGACGCGGTCCTGGCGGCCGAGCACGCCATCGCCCAGGCGGAGACGCTGGCGGACGGCGTGCTCCGCCGGGGGCGGGAGCTGGCGGCGGCCGAGACCGCGCTGGCCGAGGCCGTACGGGCGACCGAGCACGACCTCGCCGAGGCCCCGGCGGTGCCCGCCCTGCGGGACTCCGTGGCCCGCGCGCGGGAGGGGCTGGCCCGGGCCCGGCGGGAGAGCGACCCGTTCGCGGCGCTGCGCCGGCTCGCCGACACGGGCACGCCGCTGGCCCAGGCGCTGGCCCCGGGCCGGGACCGGGAGGCGCGGAACCGGCGGATCCGCGTGCTGCTGGATCAGGCCGTGCTGACCGCCGACAGCACGCTCGCCGCGGCGCGCGACTATGTGACGACCCACCGCGGCGCGGTGGGCAGCGCGGCCCGCGGGGAGCTGGCCGAGGCGGAGCACCAGCGCGACCGCGCCCTGGGCGCCGCGCCGCACGACGCGGCGGCGGCGCTGCCGTTCGCGTGGCGGGCGGACACGCTGGCCCGGGAGGCGTGCGCGGCGGCGCTGCGGGACGCCGGTTCGGTGGCTTGATCCCTGTGCGGTGGGTGAGGCGCTGGCGTATGGTCTGGCATATGCAGAAGGGGGGTGATGAATGAACAGCAGCACCCTGCAGCCCTGGCAGGTGGTCCGCGAGGACGCGAACGGCAGCCGTTACCGCATAGGACATTGCGCCACGCGCGCCGAGGCACAGCGCCTCATCCAGCGCCTGCGTCTGAGCGACACGGCGGATCCCGCCGACGGCGGGCCGACCTATCTCGTGGAGCGCGTCGACCTGGGCAGTCGCGCTCACCCGTAAGACCGGCCACCATCGGGTATAAGGGACATTCAGCCCTGCTTCGCCGGACACAGGCCGGTGAGGACACTCGACGGGGGCGTGGAGCTTGCGCACAGAACCTACCGGGCCGCGAGGCGAGGAGGAGGTCCCCGACCGCCGCCCTGCCCGGCGTTCCCTTCTCGACGTGCTGCGCGTCGGCACCATTCTGCTGACCGTGGACGGCGACATCGTCGTGTGGAGCCCGATGGCCGAGGAGATCCTCGGCTGGCCGGACGACCACGCGGTGGGTCGCCCCCTGACCGACTTCACTCCCGACGGCCGCGCCTGTGCCTTCGAACCGGCCCCCGGGGAACGGCACTGGCGCGGCACTCTGTCGCTGCGCCACCGCGACGGGCACCCGGTCGAGCTGGCGTGCCGCGCCACCCACCTCACGGGGGCCGCGGACAGCCGGTTCATTCTGGCCAATCTGGTGGAAACCAGCCGGATGGCCGCCGTGGAGCAGGACCTCGCCGCCGTGGACGCCCTGTTCACGGCCTCGCCGCTCGGCGTCGCGCTCTTCGACGCCGAGCAGCGCTACACGCGGGTCAACGACGCCCTCTCCCGGCTGCACGGCATGCCCGCCGAGTCCGTCCTGGGCCGCACCGTCCTGGAGGTGCTGCCGCCGCCGATGGCGCAGGAGATCCACCGGCTCCAGCGGGAGGTGCTGCGCTCGGGGCATTCGGTGACCGACCTGGTGACCTCGTCGCCGGACGGCCGGGGCGCCCAGTCCGTGTCCCTCGGGCCGCTGACCGACCGTTCCGGGCAGCCCATCGGCGTGAGCTGCGTCGTGCTGGACATCACCGAACGCCGCGAGGCCATGGCCCGCACCGAGCGCGCCCGGCAGCGGCTGGCGCTGCTGGACGACGTGGGCACCGCTCTCGGCGATCTGCTGGAGGTCCGGCCGATCGCGCAGACCCTGTGCGACTCCCTGGTCCCCCGGTTCGGCGACTTCGCCAGCGTCGAGATCCTGAAGTCCGTCGTCCGCGGCGAGGAGCCGCCGCCCATCGGGGAGCTCGGCGACGTCGCCCTGGTCCAGCTCGGCACCGCGGCGAAGGAGGAGGGCCCGGCCGTCGACGCGATCTTCGAGCCCGGCCGGGACCTGGGCGCGCAGCCGGGGACCGTCTTCGAGACCGTGCTCACCACGGGCGTTCCGCACCTGGCCGCGACCCCGCAGGAGCTGGCGGCCGGCGTCGGCCCCGGCGACCCGCGGGTCGCCGCCGCCCGCGAGCTGGGCATCCACTGCCTGCTGACCGTGCCGCTGCGCGCCCGGGGCACGGTGCTCGGGCTGCTGGCCGTCAGCCGCTCCGGGCAACGGATCGCGTTCGACCGCGACGACCTCGCCCTGGCCATGGAGCTGGCCAACCGCGCCGCCATCTCGCTGGACAACGCGCGCCTCTACGTCCGGGAGCGGGAGGGCGCGCTGATGCTCCAGCGCAGCCTGCTCCCGCAGTGGCTGCCCGACGTCGCCGGGGTCGACGTCAGCCACCGGTACCTGCCGAGCGCCACCGGGACGGAGATCGGCGGCGACTGGTTCGACGTCATCCCGCTGGCGGGCGGCCGGGTCGCGTTCGTGGTGGGCGACGCCACCGGGCACGGGCTGCGGGCCGCCACGGTCATGGGCCGGCTCCGCACCGCCGCGCGCACCCTCGCCGGCCTCGAACTGGCCCCCGCCGAAGTGCTGGGCAGGCTCAACGACCTCGGCGCGGACATCGCCCAGCACCCCGACGACCCGCTGCTGGCCACCTGCGTCTACGCGGCCTACGACCCGGCCACCGGCATCTGCGCGCTGGCCACGGCCGGGCACCTCCCGCCGGTGCTGGCCGGGCCCGACCCGGTGACCGGCCGCTGGACGGCCACCCCGCTCGAACTGGCCCCCGGCACGCCCCTGGGCATGGAGGGCATCTCTTTCGAGGAGCGGCGCATCGAGATCCCCGAGGGCTCGCTCCTCGTGCTGTACACCGACGGGCTGATCGAGAACCGCGAGGAGGACCTGACCGACGGCATCGACCGGCTGTGCGCGCTGCTGGCGCGCACCACCGGGCCGGCCACGCCGCTGGAGAAGGTGTGCGACGACGTCATCGCCGGGCTGCGCCCCCGCGCGGGCGAGGGCACCTCCGACGACATCGCGCTGCTCGCCGCCCGCCTGGGCCGGGTGCCCGGGGAGCGGGTCGCGTCCTGGATCTTCCCGGCCGAGCGCGCCATGGTCCGCCGCGCCCGCCAGGCCGTCACCGGGACGCTGCGCGACTGGGGCCTGAACGCCCTCACCGAGACGGCCCGGCTGCTGGTCAGCGAGCTGGTGACCAACGCGGTGCGGCACGCCCACGGCCCGGTCGAGGTGCGGATGGCGCTCGGGTGCTCGCTGCTGATCGAGGTGACCGACCCGATCCCCGACCCGCCACGCGAACGGGTGCCCGGCCCCGACGACGAGGGCGGGCGGGGCCTGCCGCTGGTGGCGCGGGAGTCCCGGAGCTGGGGCACGCGGCGCAGGCCGGTGGGCAAGACGGTCTGGTTCGAGCTGGACGTTCCCGGCGGCCCGGGCTGAGGCCGCCGGCCGTGCCCCCGGCACGACGGCCTCAGCGCACCGGCAGGTGGTACGCGAGACGGAAGCGGTCGGCCGGGACCACCACGTCGGCCGTCTCCACCGGCACGCCCCCGGCACGGAACGTGCGGGTGACGACCAGCACCGGATGGCCCGCGAGGCCGCCCAGCACCCGCGCCTCGGCCGCCAGCGCGGGGCGCGCGCCGACCTCCTCCGTCATGTTGTCCACGACGACGTCGATGGCCGCCATCCGCTCCACGACCCCGCGCCCGGCGAGCGGGCCCTGCTCGGGCAGCATCACGGGCGTGCGGCCGGTCAGCCGCAGCGGCTCCCAGGAGGTGGAGAGCATGGCGGGCTCGCCGGAGACGCGGAACACGTACCGCGTGCACATCACCGGCTCCGCCGGGTCGATCCGCAGCCGCTCGGCGACGGCCGCCGTGGCCTCCTGCCGCTCGCTGTGCCCCTCCCACGTCCCCCGCACCCGCTCGTCGGCCTGCTCCTGCCGGAAGGGCGAACACTCCCCCAGCGTCCGGTATCCACTGCGGGAGATCGTCCGCTGCACGGGCCGCTCGCGGACATACGTGCCCGAGCCGGACCGGCCCTCGACCAGTCCCTCCGCCATCAGCACCTTGCGCGCCTCCAGGGCGACGGTGTCCGAGACGCCGTACCTGGCGCGGATGGTGGCCTGCGAGGGGAGCCTGGTGTGCGGCGGCAGGGTGCCGTCGGCGATCTGCTGTCGAAGGTCTTCCGCGACTCGTAGATACGCGGGCTGCTCACCGAACGGCACGGTCCCCTCCCTCGGGGTGCCTCCCCGGTCACCCGGGGCGCGGCGCGTGTTGACAATCGGCAACAGCTTGGCAACAGAGGGTTGCCAACCGCAAGGAACGGCCAGAGTTTCACCCGATGTGATGACCGCTTTCCGGGAACCGGGGAAGGCGTCCGCACGGGCCAGGGCCTGACAGAATGTGCGGCCGGAGCGGCCGGCGAAAGCGACGGAAGGAACCCGAACGACCATGAGCGCGTCAGGCGGAACCAAGGCGATCGTCGCGGCGCTGTGCGCCAACCTCGCGATCGCGGTGAGCAAGTTCACGGCGGCGGCGTTCAGCGGCTCGTCCTCGATGCTCGCCGAGGGCGTGCACTCGGTGGCCGACTCCGGGAACCAGGCGCTGCTCCTGCTCGGCGGCAAGCGGGCCAAGCGCGCGGCGAGCGAGGAGCACCCCTTCGGCTACGGCCGGGAGCGCTACATCTACGCGTTCCTCGTCTCCATCGTCCTCTTCACGGTCGGCGGCGTCTTCGCGCTGTACGAGGGCGCGGAGAAGATCCGTCACCCGCACGAGCTGGAGCACTGGTACTGGCCGGTCGGCGTCCTCGTCTTCGCGATCATCGCCGAGACGTTCTCCTTCCGCACCGCCATCAAGGAGTCCAACGAGGTGCGCGGCGGGCAGTCCTGGCTCCAGTTCGTGCGGACGGCCAAGGCCCCCGAGCTGCCCGTGGTGCTGCTGGAGGACCTCGGCGCGCTCGTCGGCCTGTTCCTGGCCCTCGGCGGCGTGCTGATGGCGCTGGCCACCGGCGACGGCGTGTGGGACGGCATCGGCACCCTGTGCATCGGCGTGCTGCTGGTGGCGATCGCCGTCGTCCTGGCGGCCGAGACCAAGTCGCTGCTGCTGGGCGAGGCCGGCAGCAAGGAGTCGGTGGCGCGGATCCGCGCGGCGATGGTGGACGGGGACCGGGTCACCCGGATCATCCACATGCGGACGCTGCACCTCGGCCCGGACGAACTCCTGGTCGCCGCCAAGATCGCGGTCCGCCACGACGACGACGCGGCCACGATCGCCCGGACGATCGACGAGGCCGAAACCCGCATCCGCACGGCCGAGCCGATCGCCCGCGTGATCTACCTGGAGCCCGACATCTACCGCGAGCAGCCCGCCGCGGCCACCACCACGGACTGAGCCCGGTCACGCACCGGGGGTCCAGGCGGCGAACGCGGCGGTGAACCGTTCGGCGGCGTCCCACAACTCGCCCTCGCGCAGCGGGTCGCAGGACTCCGGGGACGACCGGGACACACCGCCGCGGTCGACGTAGGACCCGGTCGGTGCCCTGGTCGCGCCGAGGACGGAGTCGGCGAGGTGGCTCCCGGCGGCACGACGGCCGGTGGCGAACGGCGTGCGGGTCATCACCGGCAGGACGCGGCGCACCGCGAACCGGGTGACGGGGCCCGCGTGGCCGGTGAGGCCGGTGCCGGGGACGAAGCCGGGGCCGGCACGTAGGCACCGGTGGGCCCGTCCGGCATCTTCCGGGGCGCGCTTCGGCGCCCGGTGCCTTTCGGGATCGGTCCGAACCTCGGCAAGCTCATCCCGCCGGGGAACAGCTGGCCGGTCGGAGCGGGGTCGCCCAGTCCTCCAGGTACCGCACGAAACGCGGGGCGGCGTCCGGCCAGTGGAGGTGCTTCCTGGCGGCGGCGTGGCCCCGGGCGCCCATGGCGTGGCGCAGACCGGGGCCGTCCCGGAGTGCGCGGATGGCGTCGGCTACCGCGCCGGGGGCGCGGTAGGGCACCAGCAGGCCGCAGCCGTGGGTCCGCACCAGATCGGCGGCGAGGGGATTCGGCGTGGTGACGACCGGGACCCCGTAGGCCATGTACTCCACCACCTTGGTGGGCCGGGAGTGGCGGTAGTTGGGCTGGTCATGGAGGAGGGAGAGCCCGGCGAGCGCGCCGCGGAGCAGGGGCAGCGCCTCGTCGTGGGGCAGAAAGCCGTGCCAGCGCAGCACGCCGTCGCGGTCGGCGGCGGCCAGCCGCGCGCGCAGGTCGGCGTCGGCGGCGCCGATCACCTCGACCCGGACCCCGGGGGCCAGGAGGCGGCCCAGCTCGATGAGGTCCTCGCCGCCACGGGCCCGGGAGAGGTGGCCGAGGTAGACGACCCGGTCGTCGCCGGGCGGGGGCGGCGGTCCTTCGGGAACGTGGACGAGATTGGGGACGACGGGATGGGGGAAGCGGAAACGCTGCTGGTAGGCGTCCTCGGCGAGCAGCAGGTGGATGCGACGCTCGGCGGCTCGCTCCGCCGCCCGTACGGCGAGGCGCAAGGGGGGCCGCAGGGGAGACGGCAGCCAGTTCTTCATGCCGAGGGCGACCGCGGTGTCCTCGTGGACGTCCCAGACGACGGCGGGCGCGGCCGTGCCCTGCCGGCGCCAGTGGCGCGCCGCTCCGGGCAGGGCGAGGAGGAGTTCGGGGTCGTGCAGGAGGAGGACATCCGCCGCGGTGCCGCGCTCGGTGAGCAGTCGGCGGGCCGCGCGCAGCGCCGGGCGCCGGTCGGATCCGGTGGCCCTGGGCAGGTCCACGGGCTCGTACCCCGGACGCGGCTGGACCCCGCAGGCCGCGAAGGGCGCGGCGTAGGTGACGGTGTGGCCGTGTTCGAGGAGCGCCGCGATCTGCCGGTGCAGGATGCGGGCGTCCTCCGGGTGGTGGACGACAGTGGCCACGAGTACGTGCATCAGAGCACCTCGACATCGGGCCGGGAGAGACGCCCACAGGTGTCGAACAGCAGACGGGCGGTGTCGGCGACCGCCCGCAGGTCGTACACGCTGTGGTTCTGGAGCAGGATCGTCAGGTCGTGCTCGCGCAGCGCGGTGGGCAGGTCCGTGACGAGCGGCACCGTCCGGCCGTCGACCTCCCAGGCCGGAATGTGCGGATCGTGGTACGAGACGTCGACGCCGAGCCGGCTCAGCAGCCGGGCCACCGGAACGGCCGGGGACTCGCGTCCGTCGGCGATGTCCGGCTTGTAGGTGACGCCCAGCAGCAGCACCCGGGAGCCCCGCATCGGCTTGGCCGCCTCGTTGAGCATGTCCTGGGCACGGCGCACCACATAGTCCGGCATCCGGTTGTTGATCTCCCGGGCCAGCTCGATGAAGCGGAACTCGTGACCGAGCGTCCGAGCCTTGTACGACAGGTAGTGGGGGTCGATGGGGATGCAGTGGCCGCCGACACCCGCGCTGGGGCGGAAGGCCGCGAAGCCGAAGGGCTTGGTGGCGGCACAGGCGATGGCGTCCCAGACGTCGATGCCCAGTTCCCTGGACAGGATGGCGAGCTCATTGACCAGGGCGATGTTGACGTGCCGGTAGGTGTTCTCCAGCAGCTTCGCCATCTCGGCCTCACGGGTGCCCTTCGCCCGGACGACGGTGTCGATGAACTTGCCGTAGAAGCCGGACGCCTGGGCCGCGCACTCCAGGGTGTATCCACCGACGATCTTGGGGGTGTCGTGCAGGCCGTGCTCCGTGTTGCCGGGGTCGATGCGTTCCGGTGAGAAGGCCAGCGCGAAGTCGTGGCCGGCCCGCAGGCCGGATCTCTCCAGGATCGGCCGGACCACCTCTTCGGTCGTTCCCGGGTAGGTCGTGGACTCCAGGACGACGAGGGCGCCGGGCCCCAGATGCCGGGAGATGGCCTCGGCGGCCCCGGTGACCGCCGTCAGGTCCGGCCAGCCGTCCTGGGACAGCGGGGTCGGTACACAGATCACGATGGTCTGGGCGGCGGCGAGGCATTCCTCGGCGGCGCTCGCCACGAAGCCCGCGTCCCGCATGTGCCGGACGTCCTCGTCGGAGACGTCGTCGACGTGCGAACGTCCGGCGTTGAGCCCGTCCACGATGCGGGAGTCCAGATCGTGTCCCACCACGCTCATGCCCACTCGCGTCGCTTCCCGTGCGAGCGGCAGGCCCACATAACCGAGTCCTATGACCGCGAGATCTACCGTCATGCCGCGCCACCTTTCCTGTCACACGGCTCCCAGGGTCCGGTAGATCTCCCGGGTTCGCTCGGCGGCGTGGGCCCAGGTGCGGTCCCGGGCGACATGTGCCCGCGCGGCGTTCCCGAGGGTCCGCCGCGCACCGGGGTCGCCGAGCAGCGCCTGCAGGGTGTCGGCCCAGGCGGACGGATCGCCGGGCGGGACGAGGTGTCCGGTCACCCCCTCCGCCACCAGTTCGGCGAGTGCCGGGACATCGCTGGCCACGACGGGGAGGCCGCTCGCCATCGCCTCCACCGGCTTGAGCGGCGTGACCAGACGGCACACCCGCGCGTTCGTGCGGGGCACCGCGAAGACGTCCAGCAGCGCGTGATGCGCGCGCACTTCACCGAAGGGCACCCGACCGGTGAAGATCACCGCGCCGTCCAGCCCGAGGTCGGCCGCCCGGCACGCGAGGGCGGGGCGCTGCGGTCCGTCGCCGGCGATCAACAACCGGACGGGGAGCCCGCGATGGCGCAGCTCGGCCGCCGCGTCCAGCAGGGTGCCGAGGCCCTCGTGCGGCGTCAGGGTGGAGACCGTGCCGACCACCGGCTCGTCCGGCGCGATCCCGAGTCGGGCGCGCAACTCCTCGGCGTCGGGCAGCGGTTGAAGAAAGACGTCGTCAACGGCGTTGGGCACGACGTGGACCTTCTCCGCCGGGACACCCCGGGCGATGATCTCCTCCTTCATGACCTCGCCGAGGGTGATGACCAGATCCGCCGCGCGCATGCAGTGGGTCTCCAGCGCCCGGCTCGCGCGGTAGGCGGGAGAGCCGGATGTCCGCCCCGGGGCCTGGGTCAGCCAGGTCTCCTCCAGGAAGCCGCGCACCTCGTAGACGACCGGGATGCCGAAGGATTCACGAAGGGCCAGGGCCACTCGGCCGTTCGGGTGATCGGTGGCGGCGTGCAGCACCGCGGGGCGGATCCGTTCGACGAGACGCGCCGCCAGCTCCGCGTTGCGGGCGAGCACCGCGGCCGGGGTCGCGGGCATCCACCCGGGCAGCAGCCGGTGGTGGAGCACGCCGTCCACGTCGTGCGTCCGGCGGCCGTCCCACCTGCCCTGGGCCACGGG
Organism: Streptomyces sp. URMC 129; assembly: GCF_051386415.1. Lineage (NCBI taxonomy): Bacteria > Bacillati > Actinomycetota > Actinomycetes > Kitasatosporales > Streptomycetaceae > Streptomyces > Streptomyces sp. URMC 129. The sequence goes on along the minus strand of NZ_JBPQTQ010000014.1, from coordinate 11,747 downwards.
GAACCCGAGGCGGGTCACGACGTGCGGGTCGAGTCCGGCGGCGCGCTGGGCCCGGACGATGCCCTGGGTGCGGACCGTGTATCCGGCGTTCCGGTACGGCGGGGAGTTGGTCACCAGGTGCAGCACCCGGCCCGGCACCGGGCGGACCGCGCGGGCGGCCGGGGCGGGGACGGCCGCCGGGCCTTGGTCGGCCGACCGCCCGGAGAGGGCCGCGAGCAGGCGTTCCCGGCGCCGGTCGTCCTCGGGCAGCCTGGCCAGCGCCCGTGCCGCGGTCGCCGGCCGGTCCACGGCGGCGGCCCACACGGCCAGCCGCCGCAGCGCGCCCGGCGGGCCCTGTACGCAGTCGGCCAGCATCAGCGCGCGGCGCTGGTGCCCGGCGTCCCACAGCCGGATGACCCGCGGCAGCACCGCCCGGGGGAAAGCCGCGCCGACCAGGCGGAACGCGGGCGCTTTCACCCGTTCGGGGGTCATCCGGAGTGCGAGCATGCCCGCTCGTGCGGGATCGTCTCGTACATGGCGCCATGCCACGGAGGCGCCCAGAATCAACGCGGGAGCGGTACGACGGCGCACCTCTTCACGCTAACCCGGCGCTTGTCGCGCCCCACCGGACGGCGCGCCCGGTATCCCGGAGCCCCCGCGGAGCCCGCCCCGGCCGGGCGGGCACGCGGGCGGCGGGAAGGGAGGCACAGTGCTTGGACCTGTCGTCCATGTGGTCGGGGCCCGGCCCAACTTCGTCAAGGCCGCTCCCGTGGTGGCCGCGCTGATCGCGGAGGGGCGACCGCAGTCGGTGGTGCACACCGGGCAGCACTACGACGAACGCATGTCGCACGTCTTCTTCCGCGAGCTCGGACTGCCCCGACCCGACGTGGACCTGGGCGTCGGTTCGGGCAGCCACGCCCAGCAGACCGCGGCGCTGCTGACGGCCCTGGAGAAGGAGCTGCCCGCCCGCGCCCCCGCCCTGGTCGTGGCCTACGGGGACGTGAACTCGACGCTGGCCGCCGCGCTGGTGGCCGCCAAGCTGGGGCTGCCCGTCGCGCACGTCGAGGCGGGCCTGCGCAGCTTCGACATGGCGATGCCGGAGGAGGTCAACCGGCGGGTCACCGACCAACTGGCGGATCTGCTCTTCGTCACCAGTCCGGAGGCCATCGGCCATCTGGCGAACGAGGGCGTGGACCCCGACCGCGTCCACTTCGTGGGGAACCCGATGATCGACACCCTGATGAAGCATCTGCCCCGGTTCGACGCGCGGGCCGTCCGGACGGCCCACGGGCTCCCGGAGCGCTATGCCGTCGTGACGCTGCACCGGCCCGCCAATGTGGACACACCCGCGTCGGCCGCGACGGCGGTGCGGGCGCTGCGCGAGGCGGCCGGGCAGGTGGAGCTGGCGATCCCGCTCCATCCCCGGGGGCGGGCGGCCCTGGAAGCGGCCGGGCTGAGCGATGTGGCGGGGGTGCGGATCCTGGATCCGCTGGGCTATGTGGAGTTCATGGGGCTGCTGCGCGGCGCGGCGGCGGTGATCACGGACTCGGGCGGGGTCCAGGAGGAGACCACCGTGCTGGGCGTGCCCTGTCTGACGCTGCGTCCGAACACCGAGCGGCCCGTGACGGTCACCCACGGCACCAATCGCCTTGTCTCCGCCGAGACCCTGGGGCCCGCGCTGCGCCAGGCACTGGACGACGGGACCGCCGCCCGGACCGCCGAGGGGCCGCCACTGTGGGACGGCCGGTCCGGGGCCCGGATCGCGCGGGTCATCACCCGCTGGCTGGAGCGCCATGGCTGACCACACCGCGTCCCGCACCCCCGCACCCCTGGTCGTCGAGCCCGACGACGAGGGAGGCAGGGAGATGCTCCACGCGCTGCGGCTGGCCGCCCTGCTGCGGATCATCGGTGACCGGCCCGCCGCCGGTGAACCGCTGTTCCTGCTCGACGCAGGCTGCGGCGACGGCCGTCTCGCGCGGGCGCTGGCCCGCTGCGGGCACCGGGTGGACGCCTTCGACTCCGATCCGGAGGCCGTCGACCGGTGCCGTGCCGAGGGCGGCGGCCCGCGTTACGCCGTCGCCGACCTGGCCGAGTGGCACAGCCCCTGGCTCTACGACGCCGTGCTGTGCCTGGACGTCCTCCCCCGGGTCCCCGGCGGGGCGGCCTGGGAGACCGCGCTGACCCGCCTCGCCTCGCTGGTGCGGCTCACCGGCACCCTCGTCGTCACCGACGAGGACGTGCCCGCGCCGGTACCGCGCGACGACGACGCCCCGCGCCGTCCCACGGCCACGTACCGGGCCGTCCTGGAACCGCTCGGCATGCGGTACGACGGCTTCGCGCCCTACGGTTTCCAGGGGGACCGGGCCGGCTTCCATGTCTTCGCGAGGATCCGCTGATGCGCCTCATGAACCTGCTCCTACCGCACCTGGACGGTGTGACGACGGTCCTGGACGCCACCGGCGGCGGCCTCGACATCAAGCCCTATCTGCACCTGCCGGACGGCGTCAAGCTGCGGCCGGACGACGGTGAGTCGCCCATCGGGAACGGCACCCTGATGCTGCTCAGCTACGGGCCGGAGCCCGGACTGCACGGCGATCCCGAGGACTGCCGCCGCCTGCTCGGGCGGATGCGGCCCGGCGGGCGCGGCCTGCTCGTGTTCGGCTACCGGAGCGCCGAACTGCCCTACCACCGGCTGCTGGACGACCTGGTGCGCAACCGCTGCCAGGTCCTGCGGGCCACCTCCCTGGACTATCTGCATCTGCACGGCGGCGCGGTCCTCGCCCACGCCCGGGAACTCCTTCCGCCGTACGACGACGCCTCGGGAAGCCCCCTGCCGGACGGCACGGCGGCGAACGCCCTGCGGATGTCGGACGAGTACGTCCTGGCGGACTTCGTCTCGCGCGCGCTGCGGGTGCGGCTGCTGGACCTGGAGGCCGCCCGGGAGGCCGACGCGCAGACCCTGGAGGCGGCGCGCGACCAGCAGACCCGGCTCGCGGAGACCGTGCGGGAGCGGGACCGGCTGGCGGCGGCGCTGAGCCAGGCACGGAAGCGGCTCGGCGTCCTGGAGGCCAGGGTGGAGATGCTCCAGGGTTCGGCATCGCTGCGGGTCGGTCAGGCGCTGGTCGCCGCCGCGCGCGATCCGGTGCGCGGCGCCGCCCGGCTGCCGCGCGACCTGTACGGGCTGTGGCGCGGCCGGCGCCGCGGGGCGGCGAGCGGGACGGCCCCGGTGACCGGAACGGACCGGCGCTACGCCGCCGTCGACGGCCACGACGCCGGCCTCCATCTGGCCCATCGCGCGGTCGCGGTGGGCCCGCGCGACCGGTTGGTGATCGCGGGCGTGCTGCGCCCCGGGACGGCGGCCGATCTCGCGGTGGACGCGGTCGTCAACCGGCCGCTGCCGCACGACGGACGGCTGATGGTCGAACGCACCGACCCGGATGTGCTGGTGGTCCAGCTCACCGCCTGCGCCGAGGGGCCGTGGGCCCACACCGGCACCGGCACGGCGCCCGACCTGGACCGGCGCCTGGCCCAGGTGCTGGCGGCGGCACGGGCGCTGGGGCGGCCGTCGGTGCTGTGGCTGGACGCCGAGATCTCGGCCGCACCGGGCCTGACCCGTTTCCCCTGGGACGCCGTCCTGGAGGCCGACGCCGGGGTGCAGCCGGCGCGACTCGATCCGGGGGCCCTGGGCAGCGAGGAGCTGCGGCGGATCTTCGTCTCGCGCGCCACCCGGGTCCGGCTGGCGGCCCTGGCCGGGGCGGCAGGGCTCACGGACGCGGCGGACCCCCTGGACGCGCGGCGGGTCGCCGTGCTGGCCCGTCCCCGCGGCATGCCCGAGGTGCGGGTGCTCGTCAGGCAAGTGCTGGCACAGCTCCACCGGCCGGCCGAGGTGGTGGTCCCCGTGCCCGGGCGTGAGCTGGCCGAGCTCACCGCCAGCGGGGTGACCGTACGCACCGTCGACGAGGGGCCCACCACACCCTGGGTGGCGGACTGGGCCGACCTGTCCGCGGACCGGCCCGCCACGCATCTGCTGGACCTGATGTGCGGCCAGGAGTGTTCCGGCGCCGACGCCGTGGGCTTCGCCGGCCCCGGTACCGACGGCTACGCCTTCGTCCCCGCCCTCGAACCCGCCCTGGTCCGGAGGTCCCTCATGAACTCCGGCGTCCCGCCCGGCGAATGGGCCCGGCGCGGGCAGCGGCTTTTCGCCATTCCGCGAGGTGAGACTCCATGACCCGCACGATCCAGGCACTGGTCTACGGCGATGTCGACCTCAACCTCATCGACGGCTCCGCGATCTGGGCCCAGTCGATGGTCCAGGCCCTGACGATGGCCGGCTGCGATGTCCGGCTGGTGCTGAAGGCCCCGGTGCGCACCGGGCGGCTGGTGGACCCGCTGCTGGAACTGCCCGGGGTGACCGTCGTCCGCCGGCCCGACAGCGCGCGCGAGCCGCTGTCCCCCGTCCAGGCATCGCACCTGCTGACCCGGCTGGACGAGGACGAGTCCTGCGACCTGCTGCTGCTGCGCGGCCGGAAGCTGGTGGCGCAGGTGGTCACGGACGGCCGGTTCGACGGACGGATCTGGGCCTACCTCACGGACATCCCGCAGTCGGCCGCCGAGATGACCGAGGAGGCCGCCGCGGATCTCGGCCGCATCGCGGACGCCTCCCGCCACCTGCTGTGCCAGACCGAGGAGATGCGCTGCTTCATCGAGACCTGGGTGCCGTCGGCGTGCGGCAAGTGCCTGCTCTATCCGCCGAACGTACCGGCCCCCGACGTCGAGCCGGCCGCGCGCGACGCGGCCGGTGATCCGGTGCGCCTGGTCTACATGGGGAAGTTCGCGCCCCGCTGGAACACGCTGGAGATGACCGGGCTGCCGCGTGCGCTCGCCGGGCGGGGCCTGACGGCCGAGCTGCACACCGTCGGCGACAAGATCCACGACGACCGGCTGCGTCCGGACTTCCGGATCCGGATGGAGCAGGCGCTGCACGGCTTCCCCGGTGTCGTGCACCACGGCGGCGTGCCACGCCAGGAGGCCATGCGGATCGCCGCCGGCTGCGACATCGGCCTGGGCTGGCGCCACCCGGAACTGGACGCCAGTCTGGAACTGTCCACCAAGGTGCTCGAATTCGGCACCCTCGGACTGCCGGTCGTGCTCAACCGCACCCCCGTGCACGAGGCGCTGCTCGGCACCGATTATCCGCTGTTCGTTCCCGGGCGCGGCACCCTCGACGACGCCGCCGGGGCCGTCGCCCGTGCGGTCCGGTCCCCCGGGGACTACCGGACGGCCGCCACTCGATGCCGCGACGCGGCCTCGCGGTTCGCGCTGGACCGGGTCGCCGTGCGGCTGCGGGGCTACCTCGACCAGGCCTTCCCCGAGCCGCCCGCCGCGGTCGGGCGCCGGTCACGGCCGCTGCGGGTGGCCGTCGCCGGACACGACCTGAAGTTCTTCACCCGGCTCCTCGACGAGTTCCGCGCGCTGCCGGGCCTGGAGGTCAGGGTCGACGCATGGCCGGCCCTCTCCCGGCACTCCACGGCGGTCAGCCTGGAACTCGCCGACTGGGCCGATGTCGTCGTCGTGGAGTGGTGCGGCCCGGCCGCCGTCTGGTACAGCAGACACAAACGGCGCGGCAGCCGGCTGCTGGTGCGGCTGCACCGTTTCGAGTTGTATGCCGACTGGCCCGCCCAGGTCGACATCGACGCCGTCGACCGGGTGATCTGCGTCAGCCCGCACTACACCGCCCTGACCCGGGAACGGACCGGCTGGCCCGAGGAGAAGCTGATCACCGTCCCCAACTGGGTCGACGCCGACCAGCTCGACCGGGCCAAGACGCCCGACGCCCGGTTCCGCCTCGGCATGATCGGCATCGCGCCGGCCCGGAAGCGGCTCGACCTCGGCTTCGACGTGCTGGCCGCGCTGCGCGCCCGGGACCCGCGCTGGCAGCTCTCGGTGAAGTCAAAGATGCCGTGGGACTACTGGTGGATCTGGAACAAGCCCGATGAGCGCGGCCACTACGAGCCGATCCTGCGTCGCGTCCAGAACGACGAACTCCTGGACGGGGCGGTGGTCTTCGACGACTTCGGCTCGGACGTGGCGAGTTGGCTGCGCCGGATCGGCTTCGTCCTCTCCACCAGCGACGACGAGAGCTTCCACCTCGCCCCGGCCGAGGGCATGGCCTCGGGGGCCGTCCCCGCTCTGCTGCCCTGGCCGGGCGCCGAGACGATCTACGACCGGCGCTGGATCCACGAAAGCCCCGCCGCCATGGCGGAGGCCATCGCGGCCCTGGCGGCCGACGGCTGGGCTAAGGAGGCGGCCGTGGCCCGCGAGCAGCTCCGCGACCACTACTCGCTGGAGAAGGTCCGATCCGCGTGGATCGACCTGCTGGCCGCTCCCCTGCCGTGAACCACCGCCCGGACGGCCGCACACACGGCCCTACTGGTTCGCGGCACCCCACTTCGCCCCTGATTCCTTCGGTGATGGCCGCTTGTTCCCGGCCGGGGGCCGAGAACGAACGGGGACCTGCGCCCGTCCGGCGCGCAGGGGTTTTCGGGGCCCCGGCCACCAGCACTACGGGAAGCCGGTGACCGGGGCCTGCTCCGGGTGGCCGACCGACGTGCGGCGCCCGGAGCGGAAGGGGCTCCACCAGCGGCAGGGGTGGGTACTTGCCGGTGAGGCCCATGGTCCTGGCTGGGCTCCGGCCGTCCCCGCCCGACGGCCGGAGCCCGCGATCCGCGTCACCCCCAGGCTTGCGCGGACCGCCGTCCCGTCCCTTCCCCGGTCACGCAGACGGAGGACAGGGGCGCCCTGCCGGCCCGGCTTGGAGGGCCGGCGGCCCTGGACCGGCAGGGAACTTCAGGCACTCATCCGCCTCTCACCCAGCGGACGGACAGGGAGCGGCGGCTCCGGCCAGCGCCGCGCCGGAGGAACGCAAGGCTCGCGGGAGGGGGTTCGCACCCGGGGAGGGCCGCTGCCACACGCCGGATGGCACCCGTGTCGACACGGGCGTCATGGCAAGCCACCGCCGCCCGGCCTCCTCAGTCACGTCCGCCCGCCGCCGAGCCTGGGTGACCTGAGCGGTCTGCGCCGCGCGGCCCTGCGATCAACCCCCTGAGCTGAGCGGCCGATATCCGAAGCTCCAGCCGTTCCGGCGGCTTCCGACCGGACGGGTCGTGGGTGATGCCGTCCAGCGCCAGCCGGAAACACAGCTCCGGATGCGGGTCCTGTCCCAACTCCTCATCGCTCAGGAGAATCGACGTCACGCCACTCACCGGGAACCCCCCGCCCGGTGGCACGAGTGGATACACGGCTCCTCGACGACTCCGCTGTCCCTCGGCGTGGAGTTGACCTCCCCCTTGGTGCACTTCACGGGTGATCAGGGGCCCTTCCGGGTCAGCACCAAGTCAGCACGGGTGTGCTGAAGGGGCCTGACCCGGAAGAGCCAGGCCTCTGCCGACCTGCATGTTTGCCAACTCGGCGATTCGATGCCAAGTGGGCAGCTACACGTTGAAGCGGAACTCCACCACGTCGCCGTCGCGCATCACGTAGTCCTTGCCCTCCATCCGCGCCTTGCCGCGGGCGCGGGCCTCGGGGACGGAGCCGGATTCGATCAGGTCCTCGAAGGAGATCACCTCGGCCTTGATGAAGCCCTTCTGGAAGTCGGTGTGGATCACCCCGGCCGCCTCGGGGGCGGTCGCGCCCTTCTTGATCGTCCAGGCGCGGGCCTCCTTCGGGCCCGCCGTCAGGTAGGTCTGGAGGCCCAGGGTCTCGAAGCCGACGCGGGCCAGGGTGGCCAGACCCGGCTCGTTCTGGCCGACCGTCTGGAGCAGCTCCAGCGCCTCCTCCTCGTCCAGCTCGGCGAGGTCCGCCTCCAGCTTGGCGTTGAGGAAGATGGCCTCGGCGGGGGCGACCAGGGCGCGCTGTTCCGCCTTGAACGCCTCGTCCGTCAGCTCCTCCTCGTCCACGTTGAACACGTAGAGGAACGGCTTGACGGTCAGCAGGTGCAGCTCGCGCAGCGGCTCGGCGCGCTCGGTGCCCTGGGCGATGCCGGCCGAGAAGAGCGTGCGGCCCTCCTCCAGGATGGCCTTGGCCTCCTCGACGGCCTTGACCACCGGCTGCCTGTCCTTCTTGATCCTGGCTTCCTTCTGGAGCCGGGGCAGCACCTTCTCGATCGTCTGCAGGTCGGCCAGCATCAGCTCGGTGTCGATGGTCTCGATGTCGCTCTTGGGCGAGACCTTGCCGTCGACGTGCACCACGTTCTCGTCCCGGAAGGCCCGGATGACCTGGCAGATCGCGTCGGACTCCCGGATGTTGGCCAGGAACTTGTTGCCCAGGCCCTCGCCCTCGCTGGCGCCGCGCACGATGCCCGCGATGTCCACGAAGTCCACCGTCGCCGGGATGATCCGCTGGGAGGAGAAGACCTCGGCCAGCTTCGCCAGGCGCGCGTCGGGGACGCCGACGACGCCGATGTTGGGCTCGATGGTGGCGAACGGATAGTTGGCGGCGAGCACGTCGTTCTTGGTCAGGGCGTTGAAAAGAGTCGACTTGCCGACATTCGGCAGGCCGACGATTCCGATCGTGAGTGACACGTGAGACTTCCCTGAGCGAGAAAGCGGGACGGGGCCGAGGCACCAGTCTACGGGCGCCGCCACGCGCCCCCGCCGGGCCGGGCGGACAGTCATACGGCCCGCACGCGTGTCCATCACCGTGGACGCCGCCGGGCCACGCTTACCGTGGTGGCGTGGAACACACTACGCACACGACTCATCACACACGGCGCCCGCCCGCCGTGGTGCGGACGAGGGTGCCCCGGCCGTCACCGGGCGGGGCGGCGGCCCGGTGGCACCCGCGCCGCCGCCCGGCGGCCGGGCCCGGCGCGCGCGGCCCGGGCGGGCCGCGGCGGCCCCGGCTGACCGGGCTGGGCTGCGGCGTGCTGACCACGGTGGGCATGGTGGCCGCCGCCTGGTTCTGCGACCTGCTCGGCGGCGCCGCCACGTTCTACGGGGTGCTGTCCGTCCTGACCTCGGCCGCCGCCGCGCTGTGGGTGCGGCCCGCCGACCTGATCTGCGCCCCGGTCGCGGCGCCGATCGCGTTCGCCGCCGGCCTGGTCACCACGGCCGGGCCGGTGGACACCGTGACCGAACTGGCCCTGCGCGCCCCCTGGTTGTTCGCGGGAACGCTGACGGCCGCCGTGATCGTGCTGCTGCGCAAGGCGCACGCCCTGCTGCGCGCCCGGCTGCGCCGGCGCCCGCCGGTCCGCCAGAGCCCGCCGGCCGGCTAGCCGCGCGCCTTGGCGGCGGCCTCCGCGCGCAGGTCCCGGCGCAGCTCCTTGGGCAGCGAGAACTGGATGTGCTCCCGCATCGGCTGCACGACCTCCACCTCGCCGAAGCCGCGCCCGGCCAGCCACGCCAGCACGCCGTCCACCAGCACCTCGGGGACCGAGGCGCCCGAGGAGACCCCGACGGTGGTCACGCCGTCCAGCCACGTCTCCTCGATCTCGTCCGCGTTGTCCACCAGGTACGCGGCGCCGGCGCCCGCGCCGAGGGCCACCTCGACCATCCGGGCCGAGTTCGACGAGTTCTTCGAGCCGACCACGAGCACCAGGTCCGCGTCGGCGGCGACCTGCTTGATCGCCGTCTGCCGGTTCTGCGTGGCGTAGCAGATGTCGTCGCTGGGCGGGTCGACCAGCAGCGGGAAGCGGCGCTTCAGGCCCGCGACGGTCTCCATCGTCTCGTCCACCGACAGCGTCGTCTGGGAGAGCCAGACCACCTTCTCCGGGTCGCGGACCTCGACGTTCGCCACGTCGTCCGGTCCGTCGACCAGGGTGATGTGGTCCGGGGCCTCGCCGCTGGTGCCGATGACCTCCTCGTGGCCCTCGTGGCCGATGAGCAGGATGTCGTAGTCGGCCTCGGCGAAGCGGACGGCCTCCTTGTGCACCTTGGTGACCAGGGGGCAGGTGGCGTCGATGGTCGCGAGCCGGCCGCGCTCGGCCTCGCGGTGCACCTCGGGCGAGACGCCGTGCGCGGAGAAGATCACGATCTCGCCCTCGGGCACCTCGGCCGTCTCGTCGACGAAGATCGCGCCCTTCTTCTCCAGCGTGCTCACGACGTACTTGTTGTGCACGATCTCGTGGCGGACGTAGATCGGCGGGCCGTACTGATCCAGCGCCTTCTCGACGGCGATGACGGCGCGGTCGACTCCCGCGCAGTAACCGCGGGGGGCGGCGAGCAGGACGCGGCGGCGCCCGGGGTCTTCAGCCATGGGCCCCATGGTACGGGGACGGCCGGGGGCGGCCGGACCGCGCCGTCCGCGCTGTCAGTGCCCGGCGCTAGCGTTGCGGCATGGCTGTGCAGACGTCGTCGGAGGCGCCGATCCCGGTCGGCGAGGTGTCCCGGCTCATCGGGGGGTGGATCGACCGGCTCGGCGCGGTGTGGGTGGAGGGCCAGATCACCCAGCTCTCCCGCCGCCCCGGGTTCGGGGTGGTCTTCCTGACCCTGCGCGATCCGTCGCAGGACGTCTCCGTGCGGGTGACGTGCTATCGCGGGGTCTTCGACAAGGTGGCCGACGTGATAGCGGAGGGCGCCCGGGTCGTGCTGCTCGCCAAGCCGGAGTGGTACGCGCCGCGCGGTGAGCTGTCGCTGCGGGCGACGGAGATCCGCGCGGTGGGGATGGGCGAGCTGCTGCTGCGGCTGGAGCGGCTGAAGCGGGCGCTGGCGGCGGAGGGGCTGTTCGCGGCGGAGCGCAAGCGGCCACTGCCGTTCCTGCCCGGCTGCGTGGGCCTGGTGACGGGCCGTGCCTCGGCGGCCGAGCGCGACGTGCTGGAGAACGCGCGGCTGCGCTGGCCCGCGGTGCGCTTCGCCGTGCGGAACGTGGCGGTCCAGGGGGTGCACGCCGTGCCGCAGGTGATCGAGGCGGTCCGGGACCTCGACGCCGACCCCGCGGTGGACGTGATCGTGGTGGCCAGGGGCGGCGGCAGCGTGGAGGACCTGCTGCCGTTCTCCGACGAGCGGCTGGTGCGCGCGGTCGCGGACTGCCGCACGCCGGTGGTCTCGGCCATCGGGCACGAGCCGGACGCGCCGCTGCTCGACCTGGTGGCCGACCTGCGGGCCTCCACGCCGACGGACGCGGCCAAGCGCGTCGTGCCCGACGTGGGCGAGGAGCTGGCCCGGGTGCGGCAGTTGCGGGACCGGGCGCGCTGGGTGCTCCAGGCCCGGCTGGACCGGGAGGAGCGGGGGCTGGCCGCCACCCGGAGCCGGCCGGTGCTGGCCGAGCCGCACCGGATGATGGACGGTCGCGCGGAGGAGATCGCGGCGCTGCTCGGGCGCTCCCGGCGCACGCTGGGACATCTGCTGGACCGCGCGTGCGCGGATCTGGAGCACACGCGGGCGCGGGTGATCGCGCTGTCCCCGGCGGCGACGCTGCGGCGCGGGTACGCGGTGCTGCAGCGGGCGGACGGCTCGGCGGTGCGGGCGGCGGACGAGGTGACGGAGGGCGAGCCGCTGCGGGCCCGGGTGGCGGACGGCTCGTTCCGGGTGACGGTCGACGGGCGGCCGGAGGGCGCGGGCATAGGGTGGCGGCCATGACCGAAGCGGACGCGGGCACCGCCCTCAGCTACGAGCAGGCCAGGGACGAGCTGATCGACGTGGTGCGCAGGCTGGAGGCCGGCGCGGCGACGCTGGAGGAGTCGCTGGCGCTGTGGGAGCGGGAGCCGGACGTGACCCCCGTGGTCATGGGCACCGCGCCCTGGGACCGGCTCGCGCACCTGGCCGGCGCGCTGG
>NZ_JBPQTQ010000013.1:0-59801 GCF_051386415.1 Streptomyces sp. URMC 129 | reverse complement strand
GCGGAGGCCGGGAGTTCGAGGGGAACACCCTCGCGTGCGCGGGGACCACGACTCCGCGGTGGCGGAGGCCGGGAGTTTCCGGCTGCCGTTCGAACTGGACGAGGACGTACGGGCGTTCTCCTTCGACGTGCATGCCGCGCCCTACAGCAGGCCGGTGCCGGGGTTCCCCGAGGGGTTGCCGACCGACGCGTTCGGGACCGTGGAGACCTTCCACTACTACGCGGACGGGAACACGGCCGAGACCACGCGCGGGGACGTGGACTGTCTGATCACCGGCCCGCGTACCGCGACGCTGACGGCCGTGATCGCCGAGGGGCCGGAGGAGTGGATCGGGAAACGGCTCGGGTTCAGCGTCTACGACGGGCCCGGTGGGCGGGACCGGGTCGGGCTGTCGTGGGTCGTCGGGAACCTGCTGGACGACGGGCGGCAGGCCGAGGTGGGAACGTGCATGGCGCCGGCGCCGTTCGCGCCCGTCGTGCGCGGGGGATTCGTGGTCAAGCACGCGGAGTTGAGCTGAGACAGCCGAAGAGGGGGAGGCAGGGTTCAAGGCCTTCGATCGTCACGGGAGTTGTGCGGTGGGCGTCCCAACGGGCCCGGCTCAGACGGAGACGCCGGTCCGTGGCGCGGCCGTCGCGGACCACGTGGCGGGCGATGCCGTCGTGTTCGTAGCCGAGCTTCTCCGACACCCGGAGGGACGCCGTGTTGGTGACGAACGCCGACGAGATCGCCTCCTGGGCGCCCAGACCCGCGAAGGCCAGGTGCAGGATCGCCGCGCGCATCTCCGTGCCGATGCCCCGCCCTTGGTGCGCGGCACCGAGCCACGAGCCGCTGTCGGTCTGGCGGAGGACGGCGAAGTGCCGCGCGCCGATCTCCTGACAGCCGACGACCCGGCCGTCCAGCAGCACGGCGAACGGCAACGACCAGTCGTCGGCCGTCCAGTCGGCCCGGCGGCGCCAGTGGTACTGGAGCACCGCGCGGGCCCGTTCCGCCGGGGGCAGGTCGGTCCACGGAACGAAGAACGGCATCTCGTCCGGCGGGTGCACGCCGGCCACCGCGAGGTCGGCCAGGCCGGCCAGTTCCTCGTCGGCCGGGAGCCGGAGTTCCAGGCGCGGGGTCGTCAGGCGCAGCCCGGCGAGGGGCCAGTGGTCGATCAGCATGCCCCGATTGTCCGGCCAGGCGGCCCGGCGGTCATGCGGATTACGCCGTGGGGCGGCCCAGTGCGCGGTACGTCCAGTTGGCCTTGCGCCACAGCGCCGGGTCCAGCGTGTTGCGCCCGTCGAGGATGTGACGCGTCGTCACGACCTCCGCCAGGGCGGCCGGGTCGAGTTCGCGGAACTCGCGCCACTCGGTGAGGTGCAGGACGGCGTGCGCGCCGGTCGCCGCCTCCACCGCCGTGGGGGCGTAACGCAGCGTCGGGAACAGGCGCTTGGCGTTCGCCATCGCCTTCGGGTCGTACACGGTCACCTCGGCGCCTTGAAGGTGGAGTTGCCCCGCGATGTTGAGCGCGGGCGAGTCGCGCACGTCGTCGCTGTCCGGCTTGAACGCCGCGCCGAGGACGGCGACGCGCTTGCCCAGCAGCGAGCCGTCGAGCGTTTCGCGGGTCAGCTCGACCATGCTGGCGCGGCGGCGCATGTTGATCGAGTCGATCTCGCGGAGGAACGACAGGGCCTCGGCCGCGCCGAGTTCACCCGCGCGGGCCATGAACGCGCGGATGTCCTTGGGCAGGCAGCCGCCGCCGAAGCCGATGCCCGCGCGCAGGAACTTCTTTCCGATGCGGTCGTCGTGCCCGAGGGCCTCCGCGAGCTTGACGACGTCACCGTCGGCGGCCTCGCAGATCTCCGCCATGGCGTTGATGAAGGAGATCTTGGTGGAGAGGAACGCGTTGGCCGCAGTCTTCACCAGCTCGGCGGTCGGGAGGTCGGTGACGAGGAACGGGACGCCCTCGGAGATGGGCTTGGCGTAGACCTCGCGGAGCAGGGTCTCGGCGCGTTCGCTCGTCACGCCGACGACGATCCGGTCGGGGTGGAGGGTGTCCTCGACGGCGAATCCCTCGCGCAGGAACTCCGGGTTCCAGGCCAGCTCCGCCGCCTCCCCGGCCGGGGCCAGCTCCGCGACCCGGCGGGCCAGGCGGGCGGCGCTGCCGACGGGGACCGTCGACTTGCCGACGACGAGGGCGGGCCGGGTGAGGTGGGGGGCGAGGGACTCGACGGCGGCGTCCACGTAGCTCATGTCGCACGCGTACTCGCCGGGCTTTTGCGGGGTGTTGACGCAGACGAAGTGGATGTCGCCGAACGCGGCGGCGTCGGCGTAGGAGGTGGTGAACGACAGCCGGCCGGAGGAACCGGGCAGGCCGGTGACGTGGCGGCTCAGGATGTCCGCGAGGCCGGGCTCGTAGAGGGGCACTTCACCGCGGGACAGCAGCTCGATCTTCTCGGGCAGCACGTCCAGGCCCAGAACCTCGAACCCCAGCTCCGCCAGGGCCGCGGCGTGGGTGGCGCCGAGGTAACCAGTGCCGATGACCGTGATCTTGGGGAGGGTCTTGGGCGAGGTCTTCGTGGGCATGGTCATGAGCATAAACCCGGGGTTGTCGGCAAGCTCACCTATCGGGCGGCGACTGCGCGACCGTAGGATTGCTTGTTACTTAACAGTCGTTAGCATCGTCGCTCGCAGGGAGTGAGACAGGTGGCTGGAGCCGCAGACTTCGACCTCTTCCGTCCGGCTGAGGAGCATGAGTTGCTCCGGGAGTCGGTGCGTGCGCTGGCGGAGGCGAAGATCGCGCCGTTCGCGGCGGAGGTGGACGAGGGGGCCCGTTTCCCGCAGGAGGCGCTGGACGCGCTGGTGGCGAACGATCTGCACGCGGTGCATGTGCCGGAGGAGTACGGGGGCGCGGGCGCGGACGCGCTGGCGACGGTGATCGTGATCGAGGAGGTCGCGCGGGTCTGCGGCTCGTCGTCGCTGATTCCGGCGGTGAACAAGCTCGGCTCCCTGCCGGTGGTCCTGTCGGGGTCGGAGGAGCTGAAGGCGAGGTATCTGGCGCCGTTGGCGGCGGGTGAGGCGATGTTCTCGTACTGTCTGTCGGAGCCGGAGGCGGGCTCGGACGCGGGTGGCATGAAGACGCGGGCGGTGCGGGACGGGGACCACTGGGTGCTCAACGGTGTGAAGCGGTGGATCACGAACGCGGGTGTGTCGGAGTTCTACACGGTGATGGCGGTGACCGACCCGGAGAAGCGGACGCGGGGCGGGATCTCGGCGTTCGTGGTGGAGAAGGGTGATGAGGGCGTCTCGTTCGGGGCACCGGAGAAGAAGCTGGGTATCAAGGGCTCCCCGACCCGCGAGGTGTACCTGGACAACGTGCGTGTCCCGGCGGACCGGATGATCGGCGCGGAGGGGACGGGGTTCGCCACGGCGATGCGGACGCTGGACCACACGCGGATCACGATCGCGGCGCAGGCGCTGGGGATCGCGCAGGGGGCGCTGGACTACGCCAAGGGGTATGTCCGGGAGCGCAAGCAGTTCGGGAAGCCGGTGGGGGACTTCCAGGGGATCCAGTTCATGATCGCGGACATGGCGATGAAGCTGGAGGCCGCGCGGCAGCTGACGTACGCGGCGGCGGCGAAGTCCGAACGCGGCGACGCGGACCTGACGTTCTTCGGCGCGGCGGCCAAGTGCTACGCCTCGGACGTGGCGATGGAGATCACCACGGACGCGGTCCAGTTGCTGGGCGGGTACGGGTACACGCGGGACTACCCGGTGGAACGGATGATGCGGGACGCGAAGATCACCCAGATCTACGAGGGCACCAACCAGGTCCAGCGCATCGTGATGGCCCGCAACCTCCCCTGACCCAGGCTGCTACTACCGCTGCGGGCGCAAGTGAACGAAACGGGCCTCCCGGCAGGACAAAGCACCAGGTGAACAAGTGTGGTCCCCGCACACGCGCGGGGATGGTTGCACTAGGTCGACTGGGGCTACGAGGGGGGTCGTGGTCCCCGCACACGCGCGGGGATGGTCCTGTGCCTTGCCACGTCAGTCCACCTGCCCGTGTGGTCCCCGCACACGCGCGGGGATGGTTGCCCGGGCGACGACCAGTCATGGTCTGTATCCGTGGTCCCCGCACACGCGCGGGGATGGTCCGTCCCGACTCCGGCGAAGTAGGCCCGCCCGCCGGTGGTCCCCGCACACGCGGGGATGGTCCGGGCTTGTACACGTACCAGGTGGTCATGGCGCAGTGGTCCCCGCACACGCGGGGATGGTCCGGGCTTGATCAGCTCAATCGCGATTCGGCGCTTGTGGTCCCCGCACACGCGGGGATGGTCCCCCCATCCTTGAAGGCGGCCGGGGTGCGACCGAGTGGTCCCCGCACACGCGGGGGTGGTCCGTTCATCGCGTAGATGGCCCGCCGGGACTTCCGGTGGTCCCGATCAACGACGGCACCCACACCATCGAGGTCCATGGTCCCCGCGTGTGCGGGGACGTCCTGGGGTTTCGGGACAGGGCCGCCACGGGCTGTTTTGGCGGTGGCGGGCCGGTCGTGCTGATGGCGGTCCGTGTGGACCCAATGCGGCGGGGCCCCGCGCCGACTGGGTGTCGGTGTGGGGCCCCGCCGTTTTGTGTGTGTCAGAGGGCGACGCCGAACGACCGCAGGTAGGCCAGCGGGTCGATGTCCGAGCCGTACTCGGGGCCGGTGCGCACCTCGAAGTGCAGGTGCGGGCCGGTCGCGTTGCCGGTGGCGCCGACGGTGCCGATCTGTTCGCCGGTGCCCACCGTCTGGCCGACGGTGACGGAGAACGACGACAGGTGGGCGTACTGGCTGTAGTGGCCGTCGGCGTGCTTGATGACGACCTCGTTGCCGTAGGCGCTGCTCGTCCGGGCCGTGACGACCTCGCCGGAGGTGATGGCCACCACCGGGGTGCCGGTGGGCACCGGGAAGTCGACGCCGGTGTGGTAGCCGGAGGACCAGTTCGAACCGGCGACGGCGTAGTTCGTGCCGACCGCGCCCGAGGTCGGGGCGGTGTAGCCGGTGCCGGTCTCGTCGGACGGGGCCGGGGCGGGCTCGGGCTCCGGGGCCGCGGTCTGGGCGGCGGCGGTGCCGTCCAGGGACAGCTCCTGACCCGGGTGGATCAGGTGGGGGTCGCCGCCGATGACCTGGCGGTTGTCCTCGTACAGCTGCTCCCAGCCGCCCTCGACGTCCTGGGCGTCCGCGATCTTGAAGAGCGAGTCGCCCTTGACCACGGTGTAGGTCCGGGTACCGCTCTCGCGGTCGGAACGCTCGCGGTCCGACCGGTCCGAGCGGTCCGAGTCGCGGTCGGATCCGGCGGGGGCGGCGTTGGCGGCGGCGACCTGCTGGGCCGCGGGCTGCGCGGCGCTCGCTCCGCCGGCGGCGATGAGCGGCAGTGCCACGCCGGCACCGCCCGCCGTCAGCATCAGCGAGATGCGGGAACTGCGCCGGGCGCGCAGGCGGCGGTGACGTCCGCGTGCGGACATAGGTGTGCTCCTCTCCAACGCCTGCGAGGTGAGCTGTCGGGTTCGGGCCGGAGTAGCCCGGCCACCGCCGGAATTCGGGCATGAGCGACCGAATTCCTGGGTGGCTTCACCCCAAGCCGGTGCGTGGGAACACGCCCCGGCGGAAAGTGGGTCCCCCGCTCCTGTCACGCGGAATTGCTGCGTTTCCGCCTCCGGTGACAGGATTCGGCGTCCGGGAGCGGCTCGCCGCGGATGCGGCGCGGCCAGAACGGTAAACCTATGAATTCACGGAAGACAAGAAATCGGGCACGGCCTCTCCATGATCGGGAATACCGACCCGCTCTTTTCGTCACGAGGCGCGACGACACATAAACGGGAGGTTACGGCCGCGTTTCCGCCGCCTTCCCCAACTACCCGCAGCCAAAGGCCCGTTGAACGAGAAGGCCGGGCGGGGGAACGGTGGCCGCGCTCATCAGTCACCTCGGTGAGTGACCTCCGTCACGACACCGCCACCCCCGCCCCTTATCTCCCTTGTGCCCCTTTTCCGATCGTCGCGATCACGCGATCGTCGCGATCGACGGACCGCGCCGCGCCGACAGGTCGCGGGCGACGGCCTCCGCGTCCCGCAGCGCGCGCACCGCGTTGTGCCACGTGAGCTTCGCGATGTCGGCCGCCGACCAGCGCCGGTCCAGCAGCTCCGCGATCAGCGCCGGATAACCCGCCACGCTGTCCAGCCCGTCCGGCAGGAACGCGGTGCCGTCGAAGTCGCCGCCGAGGCCGATGTGGTCCACGCCCGCGACCTCGCGCATGTGGTCCAGATGGTCCGCGACGGTCGCCACGGTGGGGCGCGGACGCGGGTTCTCCGCCTCGAACGCCCGGTGCAGGCGCATCGCGGGCTCCGTCGTGTCCAGCGGGTCCAGGCCGTGGGCGCGCAGGTTCTCGTCGGCGCGGCGGTCCCACGCGGCGGCCTCGGGCAGCACGAACGACGCCACGAACGTCGCCATCGCCACCCCGCCGTTGGTCCGCAGCGCCTCCAGCACGTCGTCGGGGACGTTGCGCGGGTGGTCGCAGACGGCGCGCGCCGACGAGTGCGAGAAGATCACGGGCGCCTCGGTCACGCGCAGCGCGTCGCGCATCGTCGCGGGGGCGACGTGGGAGAGGTCGACCAGCATCCCCATGCGGTTCATCTCCCGGACCACCTCCTCGCCGAACGCGCTCAGGCCGTCGTGGCGCGGCTCGTCGGTGGCGGAGTCGGCCCAGTCGGTGTTGTCGTTGTGGGTCAGCGTCATGTAGCGGACGCCGAGGCGGTGGAACGCGCGGAGCGTGGCGAGCGAGTTCGCGATGGAGTGGCCGCCCTCGGCGCCCATGAGGGACGCGATGCGGCCCTCCGCGCGGGCCGCCGCCATGTCGTCGGCGGTCAGCGCGGGCCGCAGATCGCCCGCGTACCGCCGCTGGAGGCGCTGCACGACGTCGATCTGCTCCAGGCAGGCGCTGACGGCCGCGTCCCCGGCGAGGGAGGTGCGCACGTACACCGACCAGAACTGCGCGCCGACGCCGCCCGCCCGCAGCCGGGGGATGTCGGTGTGGAGGTGGGCGCTCTGGTCGGTGGCGATGTCGCGGCGGTCGAGGTCGTACGCGACCTGCGTGCGCAGCGCCCACGGCAGGTCGTTGTGCCCGTCCACGACCGGGTGCTCGGCCAGCAGCTCGCGCGCCTTGGCGAGGGAGCTCACGCGGTGCCGCCGGTGTCGGCGGCGCCGCCGACACCTGTGGGAGAGGGAGCGGCGAGGGAGGCGCGCAGGCGGCGGCCCTTCTCGGTGGCCTGCTCGTTCAGGCCGCGCTGGAACGCCCGCATCCGCTCCAGCAGCGCCGGGTCGTGCGCGGCGAGCGTGCGGACGGCGAGCAGTCCGGCGTTGCGCGCGCCGCCGACCGAGACGGTGGCGACCGGCACCCCGGCCGGCATCTGCACGATGGAGAGCAGCGAGTCCATCCCGTCGAGGTACTTCAGCGGCACGGGCACGCCGATGACGGGCAGCGGGGTCAGGGAGGCCAGCATGCCCGGGAGGTGGGCCGCTCCCCCGGCTCCCGCGATGATCGCCTTCAGCCCCCGGCCGGCGGCCTGCTCGCCGTAGGCGACCATCTCGTGCGGCATGCGGTGCGCGGAGACGACGTCCACCTCGTACGGAACGGCGAACTCGTCCAGCGCCTCGGCCGCGCCGCGCATCACCGGCCAGTCGGAGTCGGAGCCCATGACGATGCCGACCAGGGGTGGTTGCGTGGTGCTCATTCGTCGATGATTCCTCGGAGGTAGTCGGCGGCGTGCCGGGCGCGGTCGCGCACGTCGGCCAGGTCCTCGCCGAAGGTGGTGACGTGGCCGACCTTGCGGCCGGGCTTCACGTCCTTGCCGTACATGTGGATCTTGAGGCGCGGGTCGCGGGCCATGCAGTGCAGGTAGCCCTGGTACATGTCCGGGGCGTCGCCGCCGAGAACGTTGGCCATCACGGTCCACGGCGCGCGCGGGCGCGGGTCGCCGAGCGGGAGGTCGAGGACGGCGCGCAGGTGGTTGGCGAACTGGGACGTGACCGCGCCGTCCTGCGTCCAGTGGCCGGAGTTGTGCGGGCGCATCGCCAGCTCGTTGACGAGGACGCGGCCGTCGGCCGTCTCGAACAGCTCCACGGCGAGGTGGCCGGTCACGCCCAGTTCACGGGCGATGGTGAGCGCGAGCCGCTGCGTGGCGAGGGCCAGCTCGTGCGGCAGGCCGGGCGCGGGGGCGATGACGGTGTCGCAGACGCCGTCGACCTGGACCGACTCCACCACCGGGTAGGCGACGGCCTGGCCGTGCGGGGAACGCACGACGTTGGCGGCGAGTTCGCGCGTGAAGTCGACCTTCTCCTCGGCCAGCACCGGGACCCCGGCGAGGAACGGCGCGCTCGTCTCGGCGGCCTCGGCGGCGGAGCGGACGACCCAGACGCCCTTGCCGTCGTAGCCGCCGCGCACGGTCTTCAGGACGACGGGGAAGCCGCCGGCGCCCTCGTCCTCCTCGGCGAAACGGCGGACGTCGGCGGGGTCGTCGACGATGCGGTGGCGGGGGCAGGGAATGCCGAGCGCGGTGAGCCGGGCCCGCATGACGCCCTTGTCCTGGGCGTGCACGAGGGCGTCGGGGCCGGGCCGGACGGCGATGCCGTCGGCTTCGAGGGCCCGGAGATGTTCGGTCGGGACGTGCTCGTGATCGAACGTGATCACGTCGCAGCCCCGGGCGAACGCGCGCAGCGTGTCGAGGTCGCGGTAGTCCCCGACGACCACGTCGTTCACGACCTGGGCCGCCGAGTCACGCGCGGTGTCGCTGAGCAGCCTGAACTTGATACCGAGCGGGATGCCCGCCTCATGGGTCATACGGGCGAGCTGACCGCCTCCGACCATGCCGACTACAGGAAATGTCACGGGGCCAGCGTATCGGCAGCGCTCTGACGTCGGCCGATCGGCCGGAACGGGAGGGGGTCTGGTTAGCATGGCCGCTATGACCGACCGCCGCCCCTTGCGCGACCGCCTGCGGGGCATCGCCCAGGAGGCCGCGAAATTCGGCACCGTGGGCGCGTTCGGCTTTCTGGTGAACGTGATCGTGTTCAACGTCTGCACCCAGGCGGCGGGGCTGGCACCGATCCGGTCCGGAGTGCTGGCGACGTCGGCGGCGATCTGCACGAACTACGTGGGCAACCGGTACTGGACGTACCGCCACCGCGACAAGACGGGCCCCAGCCGGGAGGCGACCCTGTTCCTGCTGTTCTCGGGCGCGGGCATGGTGATCGAGAACGGCGTGCTGGCACTGTCCCACTACGGCCTGGACTTCACGTCCCCCCTGGCGGACAACCTGGCCAAGAACGTGATCGGCCTGGGCCTCGGCTCCCTGTTCCGCTTCTGGTCCTACCGCACCTGGGTCTTCCGCACCCCGCCGCCCTTGGCGGCGGAAGTGGCCACGGCGGCGGAGGCGGACTCGGCGACAGTGCGGTAGCCCCGCGTACGCGGGGACCACGCCAGGTCCGAGCGATCACCGAGGCGGCCGGCCGGACCACCCCCGCCCGTGCGGGGACCACCCGCCCCGGTAGGCGGCGAGCACCGGCGGGAGAGGACCATCCCCGCACGTGCGGGGACCACCCTGGGCGCTGTCTACGCGCGGGAACGTGGTGGGGACCATCCCCGCACGTGCGGGGACCACCTGTCATGTCAACCCGTGATCTCTCGCACGATCGGACCATCCCCGCACGTGCGGGGACCACGCTTCCTGACCTGCCGCTTTCTCGGCTCAGGCGGTCGTTTTTCTTCAGTCCTCGCCTCCCGCTCCGTCCGCCTCCCGGCTCAGGAACAGGGCGAAGACCGGGGGGCGCTGTTGGAGGAGTTCCAGGCGACCGCCGTCTGCTTCGGCCAGGTCGCGGGCTACGGCCAGGCCGAGGCCCGTGGAGTTGTGGCCGCTCACGGTGCGTTCGAAGACTCTTGCGCCCAGTTCCGGGGGGACGCCGGGGCCGGCGTCGGTGACTTCCACCACCACCTGGTTGCCTGTCGTCCGCGTGCGCAGCGCCACCGTGCCGTCGCCGTGCATGAGGGAGTTCTCCACCAGGCACGCCAGGACCTGGGACACCGCGCCCGGGGTGCCCACCGCTCGCAGGCCCGGTTTGCCGGAGTGGACGATCGCGCGGTTGGCGCTGCGGTACGCCGGGCGCCATTCCTCCACCTGCTGGATCACGACCTCGTCCAGGTCGAAGCTCACCGCCGAGCCCAGGCGGGCGTCGCGGGCGTTGGTCAGGAGGCGCTGGACCACGTCCGTCAGGCGTTCCACCTGGGACAGCGCGATCGTCGCCTCCTCCTTCACGGTGTCCGCGTCCTCCGTCGCGATGATCTCCTCCAGCCGCATCGTCAGCGCCGTCAGTGGCGTGCGGAGCTGGTGGGAGGCGTCGGCGGCCAGGCGGCGTTCGGCGGTGAGCATGCGGGCGATCCGTTCCGCGCTCGCGTCCAGCACGTCCGCGACCCGGTCCAGCTCCGCGACGCCGTAGCGGCGGTGGCGCGGGCGGGGGTCGCCGGAGCCGAGGCGTTCGGCGGTCTCCGCCAGGTCCGTCAGCGGCGCGGCCACGCGGTGGGCCTGCTGGACGGCGAGGAGCGCGGCGGCGACGATGGCCAGCAGTGAGACGACCAGGATGATCGTGACCATCCGGCCGATCTCGTTGCTGACCACGCTCTTGGGCTGGATGACGGTCACGGTCTCCCCGTGCACGCCGGTCTCGGTGACCTCCATCACCTCGCCCTCGGGCCGCAGCCCGATGAGGACCGGCGCCTCCCCGACGAGCTGGATCTTGACGAAACGGTCGGCCGGTGCGAGCGGGCGCATCTTCTCGGCCGTCACCGGTTCGCCGGCGGCGATCCGGCTCTCCACGTCGCCCAGCAGCCGGGCCACCTCCGCGTCGAGCCGGTCTCGCGCGCTGGACTCGATCGAGCGGCTCTCGACCACGAAGAGCGAGACGCCGAAGACCGCGATGACGACGAGGACCACGGCCAGCGTCGAGTTGATCAAACGGCGGCGCACGCCACGAGCCCCCCGTCAGCTCTTCTCGAAGCGGAAACCCACTCCCCGGACCGTCGCGATGTAGCGGGGGTTGGCGGCGTCGTCACCGAGCTTCTTCCGGAGCCATGAAATGTGCATGTCGAGAGTCTTGGTCGAGGACCACCACGTCGTGTCCCAGACCTCGCGCATCAGCTGTTCCCGCGTGACGACCCGCCCGGCGTCCCGGACCAGGACCCGTAGCAGGTCGAACTCCTTGGCCGTCAGGTGCAGTTCCTCGTCGCCCATCCACGCGCGGTGGGATTCGACATCGATGCGGATGCCGTGCACGGCCGGGGCCGGGGCGGCCTCGGCGGTGCCGCGCCGCAGCAGGGCCCGGACACGGGCCAGCAGTTCGGCGAGGCGGAACGGCTTGGTGACGTAGTCGTCGGCGCCCGCGTCGAGGCCGACGACGGTGTCGACCTCGTCCGCGCGGGCGGTCAGGACCAGAACGGGGAGGCCGAGACCCTCGGTCCGGAGTCTTCGGCACACTTCGAGGCCGTCCATGCCGGGCAGCCCGAGGTCGAGCACGACCAGATCGACGTCGCCCCGCAGCCCGGCTCGCAACGCCCCCGGCCCGTCCTCGCGCACCTCCACCTCGTATCCCTCGCGGCGCAGCGCTCGGGCCAGCGGCTCCGAGATGGATGCATCGTCCTCGGCGAGCAGTACTCGGGTCATGGGCTGATGGTAGACGCCCACGGCTGACCTGCCAGGAACGCGGCAGGACGGGACTCAGTCACCCGCCGAGGGGCCGGACAGCTCGGCCCAGACGGTCTTGCCCGGTTGGTCCGGGTTCTCGGTGACGCCCCAGTCGAGGCTCAGCCGCTGGACGATGAACATGCCGTGGCCGCCGGGGCTGCCGACCCGGCGGGTGGTGGCGAGGGCGGGCGCGCCGTCGCCGAGGTCCAGGACCTCGACGCGCAGCAGCTTGCCGCTGCGGCTCACGCGGAGTTCCTCGGGGCCGTCGGCGTGCAGGCAGGCGTTGGTGACCAGCTCGGAGACGACCAGCAGGACGTCCTCGGCCACCGCGCGCTGCTCCTCGGAGACCGACGGCAGCCAGCCCCAGTCCCGCAGCGCCTCGCGCGCGAACTCGCGGGCGAGCGAGACGACGCCGGCGGCCCCCGCCAGCCGCAGCGAGCGCGTCTGCCGTGCGGGCTCCGGCTCCGTGGCGGTCGGCGCCCCGGAGGACGCGGGCGCCCCGGCCGGTGCGGGCGACGCGGGCGCTGCGGACGGCGCGGACGGCGCGGACGGCGTGGGTGAAACAGTCGGTACGGGCGGGGTGGGCGATTCGGGGCCCGGTTCTCCCGCCGGATACGGCTGGGTGGTACCCATATGCGCTCCCCTCACCGCATCGCCGCGTCTCCGGATGGCCGTGCCGGGCCGTCCCGGTGGCCCGGCGTGACTGATCTCCTGCCCTCACGGGGGGAGACCACACCCGTTCCCTTCCGGTAACAGTGTGACGCGATGGCCGGCGGTTCGCACCGGCTCCCACGGGCCGTGCTCATTCGGCCGGAAGGGCCGCGAGGGCCTCGTCGAGGCTGTTGTGCACGACGAAGACCGAACCGGCACCCGTTATCTCGAAGACGCGGGCGACATTCGGGCGCATTCCGGCCAACTGCACCTCTCCCCCCACCGCCTCGGCCTCCATGCGCGCGGCGAGAAGGACGTTGAGACCGGTGGAATCACAGAATTCGAGCGCCGAACAGTCGATAACGATCCGGGTACAAGCGTCGGCGACGCATGCGTCGAGCGCCTCGCGCAGCTCTCCCGCGGAGTGGTGGTCCAGCTCGCCGATCGGCGAGACCACCGCCCCCGTGCCCACGCGCCGCACTTCGACCGTCAGTTGGCGCGGGGTGCGTTCACCCGGCATCCCACGGTCCATGCAGCCCCCTTCATTCCGGAGCCCGTTCCTGGCTAGGTTCGAACCATAACCCCTGCCGGGGGCCCTCAACACCTGAACAAGACGGACAATACACCGATTTCAGGCGTAGCAGGCTTGCCATCGTCAGCGCGCGACCGGTAGGTCTAGAACACGTCGATCCCCACGCCGGCTTTGGAGGCGCCGCACCCCGCAGTGCACGTCACGGCTTCGGCAGCCATATGCCGAGAAGAATTCGGAGGACACCTCATGTCACCCGCCCCTGAAACCCCTCACCCGCGCACCGGCGTCCCCACCGCCACCGCACTGGCGGCGGAAGTGGAAGAAGAAGCGGCAGAAGTGGACGTCCTCGCGTCGCTGCCCGAGCTCCCGCACTACGACGTGGTCGCGCCGCCCGACGCGCGGGCCCTGTCCAAGAGCCTTTTCGCCCGTCTGCGGACGCTCGACGAGGGCACCCACGAGCACGCGTACGTGCGCAACACCCTGGTCGAGCTCAATCTGGCGCTGGTGAAGTTCGCCGCCGCCAGATTCCGCTCGCGCAGCGAGCCGATGGAGGACATCGTCCAGGTCGGCACCATCGGCCTGATCAAGGCGATCGACCGCTTCGAGGCCGACCGCGGTGTGGAGTTCCCCACCTTCGCGATGCCGACGATCATCGGCGAGATCAAGCGCTTCTTCCGGGACACCTCCTGGTCGGTCCGCGTGCCGCGGCGGCTTCAGGAACTGCGCCTCGACCTGGCCAAGGCCGGGGACGAGCTGGCGCAGCAGCTGGACCGCTCCCCGACCGTCGCCGAGCTGGCCGAGCGGCTGGGGATCAGCGAGGACGAGGTCGTGGAGGGCATGGCCGCGTCGAACGCGTACACCGCCAGCTCGCTGGACGCGCAGCCCGAGGACGACGACGCCGAGGGCGCCCTGGCCGACCGCATCGGCTACGAGGACCACGGCCTGGAGGGCATCGAGTACATCGAGTCCCTCAAGCCGCTGATCGCCCGCCTGTCCCCGCGTGACCGGCGGATCCTGGCGCTGCGCTTCGTGGCGAACATGACCCAGTCGGAGATCGGCGAGGAGCTGGGGATATCGCAGATGCACGTCTCGCGGCTGCTGGCCCGCACGCTGGGCAGGCTGCGCCGCGGGCTGCTCGTCGAGGACTGACGGCACGGACTGGCGGCACGCACCGACTCCTCGTGCCCGGTCCGCACCGGCCGCGCGCGCCGGGGCCCCGTACGTCCGTTCGGACATGTCGGGTCCCCGGCGTCGCCATTAGGGTGACGGCATGCTGAGCACCCTGCTGTCCGTGAACCTCGGCCGGGCCGCCGCCTCCGCGCACACCGAGGCGCCCAGTGGCCTCACCGGCATCGACAAGCGACCCGCCGCCGGGCCGGTGGCCGTGTCCGCGCCCGGCCCGAAGGGCACCGGCGGCAGCGGCCTGGCCGGGGACGCGATCTGTCACCTCCGCCACCACGGCGGCGACGACCAGGCCGTCTACGCCTACGCCCGCGAGGACCTGGACCGCTGGGAGGCGGCCCTCGGCCGGAAGCTGGCCAACGGCATCTTCGGCGAGAACCTCACCACCAGCGGCATCGACGTCAACGGCGCGCGCATCGGGGAACGGTGGCGGATCGGCCCGGACCTGGTGATCGAGGCCACCTCCGCCCGCACCCCGTGCCGCACGTTCGCCACGTGGCTCGACGAGCGCGGCTGGATCAAGCGCTTCACGCGCGAGGCCGCGCCCGGCGCGTACTTCCGCGTGATCCGGCCGGGCGTGATCCGGGCCGGTGACCCGATCGAGATCGTCCACCGGCCCGGGCACGAGGTGTCCGTCGCGTTCCTCTTCCGCGCCGAGACCACCGAGCCGGAGCTGCGCCCCCGGGTGCTGGCCGCCGGTGAGGCGCTGCACCCGGAGGCCCTGCGCAAGGCCCGGAAGTGGGCCGCCGAGGCCGCCGAGGCGGCCGGGACGGCGGGACCGGCGGGACCGGCCGGGGCCGGGGACCTCAGGCGTTGAGGATCTCGAAGATCTGCGGATAGTTCCCGTCGGGGTCCTCGACGGTGGCCAGCAGGACCGGCTCGCCGGGGGCCGGCTCGCTGACGGGCCGGATCCAGTGCGCGCCGAGTTCGTCGAGCCGGGCCTCGGCCGCCTTGATGTCGTCCACCAGGATGTTGAACAGGACGCGCCCCGGCTCGGCCGCCTTCGGCCCGACGTCGTCCCGGTGCTCGAAGATCAGCCAGGTCCCGCCCAGCTCCAGCGCGAGCACCGGCCCCTCGGGCGTGCTCTCCTCCGGCCGGTCCTGCGGCCCGAACGCCGCCCGGTACCACTCGTAGAGCCGCCGCGGATCGGCGCTGCCGAGCACCAGGCCGCCCAGCCGGGGCTTCGGGCCGGTCTTCTCGTTCTCGTAGGTCATGGTGTTGTCGTCGGCGTCCGTCATGTCGGGTCGCTCCCTGCCGTTCGTCGGTCGTCTGTCGGGTATGAGGACCGGCCGGGAAGCGGAAACTCATCGGCCGGGCGCGCTCCGATACCAACTGCCTTACCGTCTGGACAGGTTGGCGGCATGCCGGGATTCTTCGGTCATGGGCTACCCCACGCAGCCGGGTCACCCGGGCTACGGACCGCCGCACCACCCCGCCGCCTACCCGCCCGTCCCACCACCGCCGCCGCCGCACTACGGGCTGCCGCCGACCGCCGGGCCCGCGCTCGGGCTGATCATCGTCCTGGCCGGACTGCTCGTCGTGGGCCTGGGCATGGCCGTGCTCGCATGGCTGTCCTGGTCCGACGGCTACGCCGGAGAGGACTCCGTGCCGCTGAGCGGTGTGGCCGCGGAGTTCTACCCGGAGCCGGCGCGGGACCTCATCGGCGGGTACGAGCACGTCTACCTGCGCCACCTCAGCTGGGTGACCGCCCTCGGCGCCGCGCTGACGGCCGTCCTGGCGACCTGGCCGCACCCCGGGCCGGGGCAGCGGGCGGCGCTGCGCGGGGTGGCGGTGATCCTGTGCGTCTTCGGGCTGGTCTCGACGATCGTCGTCGCCACCTCGCTGCTCGACCTGGGCGACGAGGGCGCCTTCGACGTGTCGGCCGGCCCGTGGGTGGTGGTCGCCGGGTACGGCGCGATGGCGCTGGGCGCGCTGCTCGGCCCCCCGCGCCCGGCCGTCGGCCCGCGCTAGCTAGCGGGCCGCGCCGAGCGCGGCGATGGCGTGGGCCAGGGTCTGCGGGACGTGGGGCACGAGCTGGTGGATGCCGTCCCGGACGATGTGCCGGCCGCCGACGACCGTGTGCCGCACGTCCGCGCAGGTCGCCGCGAACACAGCGGCCTCGGCCCCCAGCCGGGGCGGCGGCCCGGCCGTGCGCACGGAGTCCAGGGCGAGGGTGGTGAAGTCGGCCAGGCCGCCCGGTTCGAGGCGGCCGGCCTCCGGCCAGCCGAGCGCGGCGTGGCCGCTCTCACCGGCGGCACGCAGCAGCTGCGCGGCGGTGAAGTGGCCGCGGGCGCGGGTACTGAGGCGCTCGTGCATCTCCAGGGCGCGGGCCTCTTCGAGCGGGTCGATCACGGCGTGGCTGTCGCTGCCCAGGCACAACGGGCTGCCCGCCGCGCGCAGCCGCGCGGCGGGCCCGATGCCGTCCGCGAGGTCCCGCTCGGTGGTGGGGCACAGGCAGGCGGTGGTGCCGGAGCCGCCGAGCAGGGCGATGTCGTCCCCGGTGAGGTGGGTGGCGTGCACGGCGGTGGTGCGCGGGCCGAGCACTCCGTGGTCCGCGAGGAGGCGGGCCGGGGTGCGGCCGTGGACGCGGAGACAGTCGTCGTTCTCCTTCGGCTGCTCGGAGAGGTGCACGTGGAGCATGGCGTTCCGGTCGGTGGCCCAGGCGGCGACGGTGGCGAGTGCGTCGGCGGGCACGGCCCGTACCGAGTGGATCGCGGCGCCGACGCGGGCGGTGTCGCCGTCGGCGCGCAGCGCGTCGGCCCGCTCGGCCCAGGCGTCGGCGGTGCCGTCGGAGAAACGGAGCTGCGCCCGGTCCGGCGGCTCGCCGAATCCGGCGGAGAGGTAGCAGGTGTCCAGCAGTGTGACGCGGATCCCGGCCGCCGCGGCGGCGGCCATCAGGGCCCGGCCCATGGCGTTGGGGTCGCCGTAACGGGCACCGCCGCGGTCGTGGTGCAGGTAGTGGAACTCCCCGACGCACGTGACGCCCGCGAGCGCCATCTCGGCGTACACGGCGCGGGCCAGCTCGTAGTACGAATCGGGGGTGAGGTCCTGCGACAGCGCGTACATCGAGCTGCGCCAGGTCCAGAACGTGCCGCTGCCGATCTGGACGCTGGAGCGCAGCGCGCGGTGGAAGCAGTGGCTGTGGGCGTTGGCGAACCCGGGCAGTGTGAGCCCCCGCAGCGCGACGGCCCCGGCCGGGGGCTGCGCGACCTCCGTCCGGACGCCGGTGACGCGGCCGGTGGCGGCGGCCGTGGTGATCAGCACGCCGGGTTCGACGGTGTCGTTGAGCCAGGCGTGCTCGGCCCAGTAGGTCTGCGCGGTCAGGGACACGCCGGAACCTCCACTTCGTCACTGAGGCCCACGACCGGAGAGGCCGCAGCACACCGGGTCCCCGGACGGAGCCCCCACGAAACGACCTCCCGCCCCGTACCGGGAGCCGCCCGGGCCGGTCCCCGGGCCGAGCCCCCGGCCACACGGCCGCGCCACCGCACCACCGGGCGACCGCACACGCGCGGGAGGGAACCGGCGATGCGCGGGCCCGCCCGCCGGGGTGGCAGGGTGGACAGCGCCACGGGAGAGGGAACCGGCGATGCGCGGGCCCGCCCCGCGCGGGGTGCCCGGGCCCCGGACGGGCCCTGACCCCGGCCCGTCACCCCGCACCCCCGGGCCGGTGCCACGCCCCACGGCCTCTCGCCCGGATCTCCACAGCCGCCCGGCACCTGCCCGAACCGCCACACGAACCGCCGCACGAACCGCGCCCCCGGCCCACCCGGGCCCGGAAGCACCGCGCTCCCCGGCCGGGAGTACCCGACCCGCGCCCACGACGGGCACGGCAACCCGGCGTGACGCGCGGAGGCGCCCCCGGAACGTCCGGTCCGGATCTCCGCAGGCCCCGGAAGGCCCGGACCACACCGCCGCACCGACGCGCGGGGGCGCGGGGGCCCACGCCCAGGGGCCACCGCTCCCCGGCCGGGGACGAGACGGGCACCCCACCACGCGCCGGGCCGGTGCCACGCCCCGGACGTCCGCCCGGATCTCCACCGCCGGGCCGCGGCGCCGGAGTGGTGTGGGGGCTGTGCGTGCCATCCGTCTGCCTTCCTGGCGCCTTTGCCGTCGTGGTGCCGCCCGTGTTTGGCTGGCGGCATGGCGCTGTCCGCGCGGCGGGACGCGGCCGTTCGGGCCGTGGTCGCCCGTCGTCTCCTCACCGACGGCCATCCGCTGGCCGCGCTGCTCGACCTGCGCGGCGTCCGGGAAGCCGCCTCCGCTCTCCATGCTGCCTTCGATGCGGTCGTCGCGCCCGGCCAGCCGGTGCTGCACACCTTCGCGGTGAAGGCGGGCGCCCTCGTGCCCGTGCTGCGGCTGCTCGACGGGCTCGGCATCGGCTGCGAGGTCGCCAGCCCCGGCGAGCTGGCGCTCGCCCGCGCCGCCGGGGTGGCCCCCGGCCGCATCGTGCTGGACTCCCCCGCCAAGACCCCGTCCGAGCTGCGCGCGGCCCTCGCGCTCGGCGTCGCGCTCAACGCCGACAGCCCGCAGGAGCTGGCCCGGCTCGACACCCTGCGCGACGCCCTGCTCACGGCCCCCTCCGGCCCGCTCGGGCTGCGCGTCAACCCGCAGCTCGGCGGCGGCACCATCGGCGCGATGAGCACCGCCACCGCCACCGCCAAGTTCGGCGTCGCGCTCCAGGACCCGGGCGCCCGTGCCTGGGTCCTGCGCGCCTGCCTCGACCGGCCGTGGCTGACCCGGCTGCACTGCCACGTGGGCTCGCAGGGCATGGCGCTGGAGCGGATGGCGGCGGGCGTGCGGGCCACCTACGAGCTGGCCGAGGAGATCAACGCGGCGGCCGGCCGCCGCCAGGTCGACACCATCGACATCGGCGGCGGCCTGCCGGTGAACTTCACCTCCGACACCGTCGCCCCCACCTTCGCCGGCTATGCCCGCCTGCTGCGCGACACGGTCCCGGGCCTGTTCGACGGCCGGTACGGGCTGGTCACCGAGTTCGGCCGGGCGCTGCTGGCCAAGGCCGGGATGGTCGTCGCCCGGGTGGAGTACACGAAGTCGGCGGGCGGGCGGCCCATCGCCATCACCCACGCGGGCGCGCAGATCGCGGTCAGGACGGTGTTCGTGCCGGAGTCGTGGCCGATCCGGGTGGCGGCCTACGACGCCGGGGGCGCGCCCAAGGCGGGCCCGCCCGTCCGCCAGGACATCGCGGGGCCGTGCTGCTTCGCCGGGGACCTGGTGGCCCGCGACCGGCCGCTGCCGCCGCTGGAGCCGGGCGACCTGGTCGCGCTGCTGGACACCGGCGCGTACTACTTCTCCACGCCGTTCGGCTACAACGCGCTCCCGCGGCCCGGCGTCTACGGGTACACGGCCGGCGACGAGGCGCCCGGACAGGTCGCGTTCACCACGCTGCGCCGCCCGCAGACCATGGCCGAGCTGGTCGCGGAGCACGGCGGGGCGGACGGAGGCGACACATACGGGGGCTAGCCCCACTGCCCGGCCGCCGGGGGCCGCCGTACCGTGTGGTCATGATGAGTGGCCGTGACACCGAGCTGAAGCGTGACTCCGCCCTCAAGGGGGAGCTGGAGGCCGCCGTGCAGACCCGCAAGGAGCTCGGCGAGACGTACGAGTCGGAGCTGGTCGACTCGTTCCTGGAGAAGGTCGAGCAGCGCATCGACGCCACCGTGGACAAGCGGGTGCGCCGCCGGCTCGCCGAGCAGCAGATGGTCATCGCGCGCGGCGGCCGGCCGGCGCCGGGCGGCGGCGGGGAGAGGAACGGGCCGGGGGCCGCGTTCGCGCTCGCCGCGCTCTCCCTGGTGCTGGCGATCCCGCTGTCCGCGATCGCCGCCGTGCAGACGGGCCTGGCGGGGATGTTCGTCTGCTGGGCCGGGATCGTGGGGGTCAACGCCTGCTTCGCGGGCGGCAAGTGGCTCGGCCGGAAGACGCCCGACGGCGACTGGGACTGAGGGAAGAAGCAGGCGGGGACCGCCGCACCCCGGTGTAGTCACCAGGGGCGGGACGACGGCGGTCCCCGCGGGGACACGGGCCGGGTCGGGGCCTCGCGTCCGGGCGACCAGGGAGGTCCGGGAGCCGCTCCGGAGGTCCTTGGTGCCGACATCCAGAACTCTGCCGGACCGGTGTTAACGACGCGTTGCCCGGCCGTGACACTTCGGGATCTCTTGCCCGACCAGGTCGCGCCGCGCCCCCTGACCAGTCGCTTCCCTGTTCCCGTGCCCCCTGCCCGTTCCCGTTCGCCGCTACCGCTCCGCGTCGCCGCCCGCCAGGAACGCCAGCAGGTCCTGGCGGCTGACCACCCCGGCCGGCTTGCCCTCCACGAGCACCACCGCCGCGTCGGCGTCCCGCAGCACGGCCATCAGGTCGCCCAGCGGCTCGCCGGAGCCGACGTGCGGCAGCGGTCGGCCCATGTGCTGCTCCAGCCGGTCCCCGAGGGCCGCCTTCTGCGTGAACAGGGCGTCCAGCAGCTCACGTTCGACGACCGAGCCGACGATCTCGGCGGCCATCACGTCGGGGTGCCCGGCGCCGGGCTTGACCACCGGCATCTGCGAGACGCCGTACTCGCGCAGCACCTCCACCGCCTCGCCCACCGTCTCGTCGGGGTGCATGTGCACCAGGGACGGCATGTCGCCCTCCTTGCGCCGCAGCACGTCGGCCACCCGTGCCTGCGGCTCGCCGCCCTCCAGGAAGCCGTAGTCGGCCATCCACTCGTCGTTGAAGATCTTGCTCAGGTACCCGCGCCCGCCGTCCGGGAGCAAAACCACCACCACGTCCTCCGGGCCGAGCCGCCGCGCCACCCTCAGGGCGGCGGCCACCGCCATCCCGCAGGAGCCGCCGACCAGCAGGCCCTCCTCGCGGGCCAGCCGCCGCGTCATCTGGAAGGACTCCTTGTCGGAGACGGCGACGATCTCGTCCGCGAGGTCCCGGTCGTACGCGTCGGGCCAGAAGTCCTCGCCGACGCCCTCGACCAGATACGGCCGCCCCGAGCCGCCCGAGTACACCGAGCCCTCCGGGTCGGCGCCGATGACCCGGACCCGTCCGCCGCTGACCTCCTTCAGGTAGCGGCCGGTGCCGGTGATGGTGCCGCCGGTGCCGACGCCGGCGACGAAGTGCGTCAGCCTGCCGTCGGTCTGCCGCCAGGTCTCGGGCCCGGTGGTCTCGTAGTGGGAGAGCGGGTTGTTGGGGTTGCTGTACTGGTCCGGCTTCCAGGCGCCCGGCGTCTCGCGGACCAGCCGGTCGGAGACGTTGTAGTAGGAGTCCGGGTGCTCGGGGGCGACGGCGGTGGGGCAGACGACGACCTCGGCGCCGTAGGCCCGCATCACGTTGATCTTGTCCGAGGAGACCTTGTCCGGGCAGACGAAGACGCAGCGGTAGCCCTTCTGCTGGGCCACGATCGCCAGGCCGACGCCGGTGTTGCCGGACGTCGGCTCCACGATCACGCCGCCGGGCCGCAGTTCGCCGGACCGCTCGGCCGCCTCGATCATCCGCAGCGCGATCCGGTCCTTCACCGAGCCGCCCGGGTTGAAGTACTCCACCTTGGCCAGCACGGTGGCGGCGATGCCGGCCGTCACCTTGCTCAGCCGGACCAGCGGGGTGTTGCCGACAAGGTCGATCATCGACTCGTGATACTGCACCTGGGTCTCCGCATGTCAGGGGCGGGTTCGTCCGTCCTCTCCCTGCACCCTATTGCGTTGCGCGGCGGCTCGCGCTGGGCACCACTTCAGTGAAGATCGGTCCGGCGGTGAGCCGGTGGCAAGTCGGGAGCGGGCCATGTCGAGGGCGAGAGTGGCACGGAGGATCGCGACCGCGGCGGCGTTCGGCGGCGGCGGCATCAGCCTGGTGGGAGGCGCTGCGGCCGGGCTGGTGCTGACCGAGATGCGGTACGCGCGGCGGCGGCTGAGCGGCGGGGAGGAGGACGCCGAACCGCCGGTCGCCGAGGGCCTGTACGGGACCGCGTTCGCCGACAGCCGCCGGGCGCCGTGGCGGCTGGCGATGCTGGGCGACTCGACGGCCGCCGGGCTGGGCGTGCGGCGCGCCGGGCAGACCCCGGGCGCGCTGCTGGCCTCAGGGCTGGCGGCGGCGTCGGAGCGCCCGGTGGAGCTGCACAACGTGGCGCTCTCGGGCGCCAGGTCGGCCGATCTGGAACGGCAGGTGTCGCTCCTGCTGACCGACCCGGGCCGGGCGCCGGTCCCCGACGCGTGCGTGATCATGATCGGCGCCAACGACGTCACCGGCCGCGTCCCGCCGGCCCGTTCGGTCAAGCATCTGGCGGACGCGGTGGCCCGGCTGCGCACGGCGGGCTGCCAGGTGATCGTGGGGACCTGTCCCGACCTGGGCTCGGTGGAGCCGGTGGGGCAGCCGCTGCGCTGGATCGCGCGGCGGCTGTGCCGTCAGCTGGCGGCGGCCCAGACGATCGCGGTGGTGGAGCTGGGCGGCCGGACGGTGTCGCTGGGCACGCTGCTGGGGCCCGAGTTCGCCGCGAACCCGCGCGAGTTGTTCGGCCCCGACCGCTACCACCCCTCCGCCGAGGGGTACGCGACGGCCGCGATGGCGATCCTGCCGACGCTGTGCGCGGCGCTGGGCGCCTGGCCGGAGGAGGAGCGGGCGGAGGCCCGCCGCAGGGAGCGGCTGCTGCCGGTGGCCGACGCGGCGGTCAGGGCCGCGGCCGAGGGCGGCACGGAGGTCAGCGCGGCGCGGGCCGCGGGGCGGCGCGTGCCGTGGGCGCTGCTCAGCCGCCGGCGCCGCCGGCCGCTGCCCGAGCAGGACCAGGATCACGCTCCCGTGCACGTGACACACACTGCTACTAGCGGGTAATTTCGCGGCGAGAGTCCGACTCCGCTCACCCGCAGCCGCCCGGAGGTCCCCGTGCCAGAAGCAGTGATCGTCTCCGCCGCCCGTTCTCCGATCGGCCGTGCCTTCAAGGGCTCGCTGAAGGACGTCCGCCCCGACGACCTGACCGCGACGATCGTGCGGGCCGCGCTGGACCAGGTGCCCGCGCTCGACCCGTCCGACATCGACGACCTGATGCTGGGCTGCGGCCTGCCGGGCGGCGAGCAGGGCCACAACCTGGGGCGCGTCGTCGCCGTCCAGCTCGGCCTGGACCAGCTCCCGGGCTGCACCGTCACCCGGTACTGTTCGTCGTCGCTCCAGACCACGCGCATGGCGTTCCACGCGATCAAGGCCGGTGAGGGCGACGTCTTCATCTCGGCCGGCGTGGAGATGGTCTCGCGCGCCGTCTACGGCACCTCGGACAACCTGGAGGGCACGCACAACCCGCTCTTCGCGGACGCCGAGGCCCGCACCGCGGAGCGCTCCGAGAAGGCCGGCGAGGGCTGGCACGACCCGCGCGAGGACGGCGAACTGCCCGACGTCTACATCGCGATGGGCCAGACCGCGGAGAACCTGGCGCGGCTGAAGGGCGTCACCCGCCAGGAGATGGACGAGTTCGCGGTCCGGTCGCAGAACCTCGCGGAGAAGGCCATCGCGGACGGCTTCTGGCAGCGCGAGATCACCCCGGTGACGCTGCCGGACGGCTCGGTCGTCAGCGCCGACGACGGCCCGCGCCCCGGCGTCACGCTGGAGGGCGTGGCGGGCCTGAAGCCGGCCTTCCGCCCCGACGGCCTGGTCACCGCGGGCAACGCCTGCCCGCTGAACGACGGCGCCGCCGCGCTGGTCGTCATGTCCGACACCAAGGCGCGGGAGTTGGGGCTGACGCCGCTGGCGCGGATCGTGGCCACCGGTGTCTCCGGCCTGTCGCCGGAGATCATGGGCTACGGCCCGGTCGCCGCCACCCAGCAGGCCCTGGCCCGCGCCGGGATGACGATCGACGACATCGATCTGGTGGAGATCAACGAGGCGTTCGCCGCCCAGGTCATCCCCTCCTACCGTGACCTGGGCATCGACCTGGACCGGCTGAACGTCAACGGCGGCGCCATCGCGGTCGGCCACCCGTTCGGCATGACGGGCGCCCGGATCGCGACTACGCTCATCAACTCGTTGCGGTGGCACGACAAGCAGTTCGCCCTCGAGACGATGTGCGTCGGGGGCGGCCAGGGCATGGCCATGATCCTGGAGCGACTGAGCTGAAGGTGACATAAGGTGCTCATGGTGCGGGAAGGGGCCTGCGTCACTTGGTATATACGGGCGATACCGAAGCGGACCCGGGATGTGATCCGGCCCGGCAGTCTCCGCGAAACCGCAGGTCAGCGGGGTGCGGGGGGCGCGTTTTGGACCAAAGTCCCGTCCCATTCATGACGTTTCGCACTGCACGCCGTGGCCGCGCCCCGGAAACCTGAGATAAGAAGTCAGGGACCGAGAGCACTGGGAGCGAGTCCGTGAGCGCCATATCCGTCATCCTGCTGGTGGCCGCAGGCACCGCCGTTGCCCTGGGCGCCGGAGCCCTGCACACCGCCCGCGGCCTGCGGGCGGAAGTCGCCGCGCTCCGCGCCGAGCTGGCCGGGCGCACGGTGCCCGCGGCCCGGCCGGTCCCGGCCGAGGAGATCCGCTGTGCCGTGGCCGCCGCCCTGGCGGACGAGCGGGAGCGGGAGCTGGCCGAGGCGCGGGCGTACTGGGCCGAGCAGGACGCCCGGGAGAACGACGGCCCGGCCGCCCTGCTCGGCGGCCGGGGCCTCGGGTACGAGGTCGCGGAGGCCGACGAGGAGTTGCTCGACGCCCTGCTGGAGCGGTATCTGCTGAGCGACTCCGGCCTGCCCGCGGCCGGGTCGGGCCGGGACGGCGGGGTGCTCATGGCCCGCCAGCCCGGCGACGACGCCGAGGGCGGCACCGCGCCCGCCGAGGCCGGGTCCGTTCCGGGCGCCGCCCCGGGCGGCGGGGCCGCCGGGGCGGAGCTGCCTGCCGAGGGCCCGGCGGAGACCGGGGAGTCGGCCGAGCTGGCCGCCGCCCGCCGCCGCCACCCGTCGCACCCGGGCTTCACGCTGTCCGGCGAGCCGGTGGACCGGGCCGGCGCCGACCGGTCGGCGCGCGAGGAGCACCGGCGTACCGCGGACCGGCTGGCGCGGCTGGCCGAGGCCGGGATCCCGCTGGCCGACGTGCGGCAGGGGCCGCTGGGCACGCTGGACGTGTTCCTCTTCGCCGACGGCACCACGCTGTGTCTCTCGCCCAGCCACCAGGAGGCGGCCCAGCGGCTCGCCGCGGCGGTGCGGGCCGGGGAGCAGCCGGTGCTGATGGGCGGCTCGGGGGTGTCCGGCGCGTACGCGCTGACGTTCTCCTGCGGGCCGGACAGCGTCTATCTGCTGGCCGACCGGGTGGTGGCCTCCAGCCACCGCGGCGAGTAGGCGGGGCGGGCGTGGCCGGAGTGGACACGGGCGAGCTGGACGAGGCCGTGGAGTCGTTCGCGGAGCGGCTGCGGGCGCTGCCGGAGAGCCGTCTGCGGCGCGGGGCCGGGGCGGCGGGCCTGGAGGTGGCCCGGGAGCTCGCCGGGCGCGCGCAGCGCCTGGAGCAGCCGTTCGGGGGCGTGCGCCGGATGCCGGACGCGGGGCTGTGGGTGGTCGGGGATCAGGTGGCGGTCGCGGGGCACGACCTGTCCCGGGCGATCGGTGAGGCGGCGGACGCGGAGGCCGCCCGGCGGGAGCTGGCGGCGGCCCTGGAGCTGCTGCGGCGGGTCACGGTGTGACGCGGGCGCGCCTGACGCACGAGGGCCCCGGCGGGACGGTCGTCCCGCCGGGGCCCTTCCGTGGGGCGCGGCGTCCGGCGCCGCGGGGCGCCGTCACCGGCGTCAGTCGCCCTGCAGGATGGCGACCAGCCGCAGGAACTCCATGTAGATCCACACCAGGGTCAGGGTCAGGCCGAAGGCGGCCAGCCACGACTCCTTCTCCGGGGCGCCGTAGGCGATGCCGTCCTCGACCTGCTTGAAGTCCAGGGCGAGGAAGCAGGCGCCGAGGACGATGCCCGCGATGCCGAAGACGACCCCGAGGGCGCCGTCGCGCAGGCCCAGCCCGTTGCCGTCGCCGATGAGGGCGACCACCAGGTTCACCATCGACAGGAGGATGAACCCGACGGCGGCGGCCAGCACGAACTGGGTGAACCGGGCGGTGACCCGGATGATCCGCTGCTTGTACATGACGAGCACGCCGACGAACACGGCCATCGTGCCGAGCACGGCCTGCATGGCGGCGCCGGGCGCGGCGGCGTTGATCGCGTTGCTCACGGCCCCGAGGAAGAGGCCCTCGAACGCGGCGTACCCGAGGATCAGCGCGGGCGACGGGGTGCGCTTGAAGCTCTGCACCAGCGCCAGGACCAGCGCGACGAGGGCGGCGGCGACGGCGATGCCGACCGGGAGGTCGGTGATCCACGCCACCGCGGCCGTGGCGATCACGGTGCCCAGGGTGAGCGCGGTGCGGGAGACGACGCTGTCGATCGTCATCACACCGGGGCGCGCGGGGGCGCCCGGCGGCACCACTCCGCCCTGCGGGCCCACCTGCGGCTGCGCATACGGGTTGCCCGGCTGCGCGTACGGGTTGGTCGGGCTGCCCGCGTACGGAGTCCCGGTCTGCGGCTGCGGTCCGGCGTTGAAGCCGGCGTAGCCACCGTCCCGACTGAACCCCCGACGCGTGAAGACCGGGTTGCTGCTCCTCATCTCACTCCTCCATGGCCGCACGGCACGGCCTTGACCACCAGAGTAATGCGTAAGCAAAGACCGCACGGTAGTGCGTTGATGAAAACGTGAGGAAGTGCCGCGATGTTCCCGCCGGAGCCCCCGCCCGGGCCCCCGCCGCCGGGAGGGCGCCGGCCGGTGTCAGCCGTTCCCGCTGATCAAGGGCTTGGGGCTCTGGGTGCCCGGAGCCGGACTTGAACCGGCACGGCCCGAAGGCCAGCGAGTTTTAAGCTCGCCGTGTCTGCTTTCCACCATCCGGGCACAGATCCCAAGCCGTACCGGGCGCAGGCGCGCGCCGTGTCGCTCATGAGCTTAACGGGCTGGTTCGGCCGAACACCGGTGCCCCAGGCCGACGTTGTCTGATTTTATGAGCTGCTGACGAGTCATCAGGTGGCTACTGCCCGGTCACGGGCCGCTTCATGCCGTCGGCGTCCACGCCCGGCACGCCGAGGAATGACGCAAATCAACCCTCCGCAGCCTCACGCGCACTCAGGGGTGACGTCATCCTCAGGTATGACGGGCGGCCCGCACGCGTAACCCTGAAGAACTCCCCGGAACCCGCACCTGGAGGGATCCCCCGCGTCAGGGCGCTGGCCGAGGATGGGACCGTACCGCCCCGTCCCGCGATGAAGGAGTTCACCGGTGTCCCCCTCAGCCCCCTCCACCACATACGCCGCCAAGGCCACGGATCTGACCAAGGTGTACGGAGAGGGCGAGACACGGGTCGTCGCGCTCGACCACGTCTCGGTCGAGTTCCGGCAGTCCGAGTTCACCGCGATCATGGGCCCCTCCGGCTCGGGCAAGTCCACGCTGATGCACTGCATGGCGGGCCTCGACTCGGTCTCCGGCGGCTCGGCCCGCATCGGGGACACCGAGCTGACCGGCCTGAGCGACAAGAAGCTGACGAAGCTGCGCCGCGACCGGATCGGCTTCATCTTCCAGGCGTTCAACCTGCTGCCCACGCTCAACGCCATCGAGAACATCCGGCTGCCCATGGACATAGCTGGCCGGAAGCCCGACGCCGAGTGGCTGGACACCGTCATCGCCACCGTGGGCCTCGCCGACCGCCTCAAGCACCGGCCCGCCCAGTTGTCCGGCGGCCAGCAGCAGCGCGTCGCGGTCGCGCGGGCCCTCGCCGGGCGGCCCGACATCATCTTCGGCGACGAGCCCACGGGCAACCTCGACTCCCGGGCCGGTGCCGAGATCCTCGGCTTCCTGCGCAACTCGGTGCGGGAGCTGGGCCAGACGGTCGTGATGGTCACCCACGACCCGGTCGCCGCCTCCTACGCCGACCGCGTCGTCTTCCTCGCCGACGGCCGGGTCGTGGACGACATGGCGGAGCCGACCGCCGAGCGCGTGCTGGAGCACATGAAGCGGTTCGACGTCGGCGGGCGCACCAGCTAGCCCCGGCCCCGCGCCCGGGCCCCGCGCCATCCGGCCCCGCCGGACCCCACGACTTTCTCCCGCCCACACCACTGTCTGGATCCGCCATGCTCACAACCGCCCTGCGCAACGTGCTCGCGCACAAGGCCAGGCTGATGATGACCACCCTGGCCGTGCTGCTCGGCGTCGCCTTCGTGGCCGGCACCCTCGTCTTCACCTCCACCGTCTCCGAGGCGTTCCGGCGCAGTTCCGAGGAGGGCCTGACCAACGTCGACCTGGCCATCCAGCCGGACGACGACAGCGAGGCCGCCGAGGCCGCGCCCGGCGACCCCGCCAACCTCGGCCAGGACCTGCTCGACCAGGCCGCCGCCCTGCCCGGCGTCGCCTCGGCCACCGGCCGCGTCTCCGGCTTCGCCGCCCTGGCCGACAAGGACGGGGACCTGGTCGGCGCGGGCTGGGACACCAGCGGCGCCAACTACTACGCCGGTCCGGACGACACGGGCGACGCGGCGCGGTACCCGATGGAGACCGGCCGCGCCCCCGAGCGGGCGGGCGAGATCGCCATCGACGCCGCCACCGCCGACCGCACGGGCTACGAGGTGGGCGACACCGCCCGGGTCTCGGTGGACGGCCCGGTCCGCGAGGAGACCATCACCGGCGTCTTCACCACCGACGACGGCACGGTCGCGGCCGGCGGCTCGCTGCTGCTGTTCGACACGGCCACCGCCCAGGAGCTGTACACGGCGCCCGGCGAGTACACCCAGATCACGCTGGAGGCCGGCGAGGGGACCACGCAGCAGGAGCTGCGGGACGCGGTCACGCCGCTGCTGCCGGCCGACGCGGAGGCCATCACGGGCGAGCAGCTCGCGCGGGACCAGGCCGACGAGATCGAGACGGCCACCAGCGGCTTGCGGACGACGCTGCTGGTGTTCGCCGGGATCTCCCTGTTCGTCGGGATCTTCATCATCGCCAACACCTTCACCATGCTCGTCGCGCAGCGCACCCGCGAGCTGGCGCTGCTGCGCGCGGTGGGCGCCACCCGCCGGCAGGTGACGCGGTCGGTGCTGATCGAGGCGCTCGTCGTCGGCACGGTCGCGGGCCTGGCGGGTTTCGCGGCGGGCATCGGGGTCGCGGTGGGCCTGCGCGGGCTGATGGAGTCGTTCGACCTCACCATC
The DNA here is from genome assembly GCF_051386415.1 of Streptomyces sp. URMC 129. Classification (NCBI taxonomy): domain Bacteria; kingdom Bacillati; phylum Actinomycetota; class Actinomycetes; order Kitasatosporales; family Streptomycetaceae; genus Streptomyces; species Streptomyces sp. URMC 129. The sequence goes on along the minus strand of NZ_JBPQTQ010000013.1, from coordinate 30,507 downwards.
CCCGACGGGCCGCTGATCATCTCCGGCTCGGCCGTGGCGGCGTCGCTGGTCGTGGGCGTCCTGGTGACGATGCTCGCCGCCTACCTGCCCGCCCGCCGGGCCGCGAAGATCCCGCCCGTCGCCGCCATGAACAGCGTGCACGCCACCCCGAGCGGGCGCGGCCTGCTGGTGCGCAACAGCATCGGCGCGCTGTTCGCCGCCGCGGGCGCCGCCCTCGTCCTGGCCGGTATCGGCGCGGACGACCAGGGCGCCACCATGGGCCTGGGCGCCGGGCTGCTGGTCATCGGCGTCTTCGTGCTGACCCCGCTGCTGTCCCGCCCGGTGATCGCGGCGGCGAGCCCGCTGCTGCGCGTGTTCGGCGTCTCGGGAAGGCTGGCCCGGCTCAACGCGGTCCGCAACCCGCGCCGCACCGCCGCCACCGCCTCGGCGCTGATGATCGGGCTGACGCTGATCACCGGCATCACGGTGATCGCCGACTCGATGGCGAAGAGCATCGACAACATGGCCGCCGAGTCGCTGCGCTCGGACTACGTGGTGTCCATGGCCAGCTTCGGGCCGCTCTCGCCCGAGGTGGAGCGCACGCTGGCCGAGCAGCCGGAGGTCACCGCGATCACCGGGCTGCGGCTGTCGCCCGCGCTGGTCGGGGAGGACTCCGCCGACGAGAACCTGACGGGTGTCAACGGCGCCGCGATCGGTGAGCTGACCGACCTCGACTTCACCGCCGGTTCCTTCGCGGGCCTCAGCGGGAGCAACGTGGTGGTGGACACCGACACCGCCGAGGACCACGGCTGGCGCCTGGGGACCACGTTCCCCGTCACGTACGAGGACGGCGCGACCGGCGAGCTGACCGTGTCCGGGCTCTACGAGGGCAACATGATGATCAACGGCATCATGGTGGACAGCGCCACGCTGGACCCGCACATGGAGCGCGTCGAGGTCGTCCAGGTCATGCTCCGCACGGAGGACGGCGCGAGCGACGCGGCCAAGGACCAGCTGGAGCGGGTCCTCGGCGACAACCCGGCGATCCTGGTGCAGGACAAGGAGGACATCTCCGAGGACATCGCCTCCTTCTTCACCCTCTTGCTGAACATGGTCTACGGGCTGCTGGCGATGGCGGTGATCGTGGCGGTCCTCGGCGTCATCAACACCCTGGCCATGTCGGTGTTCGAGCGCCGCCAGGAGATCGGCATGCTGCGGGCGATCGGCCTGGAGCGGGGGGCGACGAAGCGGATGGTGCGGCTGGAGTCCGTGGTGATCGCCCTGTTCGGCGGGGTGCTGGGCGTCGCCCTGGGCACCTTCTTCGGCTGGGCGGTCGGTGAGGTGCTCGCGGGCTTCATCACCACGTTCGAGCTGGTCCTGCCGTGGGGCCGGATGGTGGTCTTCCTGGTCCTGGCCGGGCTGGTCGGCGTCCTGGCCGCCCTGTGGCCGGCCCGCCGCGCCGCCAGGCTGAACATGCTGGCCGCGATCAAGGCCGACTGACCGGCACCGCCTTCCCGTTCCCCGGGCCGGGGCCGCCGCACGGCGGTCCCGCCCCGGTCGCGTGTCGTGTGTGCCGGGAGCGCCGCCGGGTCAGGCCACGCCCTCCGTCCAGGTGCGGGGGCGCAGGGGCAGCGGGGAGTCGCCGGCCGGGGTGGGGCGGACGGCCAGGACCTGGTTGACGCCGAGGCGGGCGTGCTCGAAGGCCAGGGCGCAGGCGGCCATGTACAGGCGCCAGACCCGGGCGCGGCCGGGACTGGTGAGCCGGACCGCCCGGGACCAGTCGCCCTCCAGGTTCCGCACCCAGCGGCGCAGCGTCAGGGCGTAGTGCTCGCGCAGCGATTCGACGTCCCGGACCTCGAAGCCCGCCTTCTCCAGCAGCGACACCGTGCGGCCCAGCGGCGCCAGCTCCCCGTCGGGGAAGACGTACGCGTCGATGAACGGGTCGACGCGGTACGCCGATTCGTCCGGCAGCGGGCGGCGGGCGATCTGGTGGTTGAGCAGCCGCCCGCCGGGGCGCAGCAGGCCGAACAGCCGGTCGGCGTACTCGCGGTAGCGGGCGGCGCCGACGTGCTCGGCCATGCCGACCGAGGCGATGGCGTCGAACGGGCCGTCGGCCGTCTCGCGGTAGTCCTGGACGCGGATCTCCACCCGGTCGGCCAGGTCCTCCTTGGCGACCCGCTCGCGGGCGAGGGCGGCCTGCTCGGTGGAGAGCGTGATGCCCACGACCCGCGCGCCGTGGTGCTGGGCGGCGTGCAGCGCCAGCGAGCCCCAGCCGCAGCCGACGTCGAGGAGCCGGTCGCCCGCGCGGAGCCCGAGCTTGCGGCAGATCAGGTCGAGCTTGGCGGCCTGCGCGTCCTCCAGCGACGCGGTGTCCTCGTCCCACACGGCGCACGAGTAGACCATCGAGGGGCCGAGGACCAGCTCGTAGAAGTCGTTGCCGACGTCGTAGTGGTGGCTGACGGCCTGCCGGTCCCGGCGCGGGGAGTGCGGCGCGCCGCCGCGGCGGCGGATCTCCTCGCGGGGCGGCGGCGGGGGCAGCGGCAGCGGGCGGCCGGCGAGCGCGAGCAACTCGCGGAAGGCCGTCAGCCGCGCCCGCCCGGTCATCGGGGGGCGGTCGCCGTGCACGAGGACCGAAAGGCCGTCCAGCGCCCGGTACAGGTCGCCCTCGACGTCGAGGTCTCCGGCCACCCAGGCCCTGGCCAGGCCGAGTTCGCCCGGCTTGAACAGCACCCGGCGCAGCGCCCGCGGGTGCCGCAGGACGACGACGGGCTCGCCGGGCGGTCCGCTCTCGCTGCCGTCCCAGGCGCGGACGCGCAACGGAAGCGGCGTTCCGAGGAACTGTCCGGCGAGGTCGGCGAGACGGGGGGCGACAGCCATGGGACACACCTCCAGGAATATCCACAGGAGTGGGCAGGTGCCGCATACCACCTTGGCACCCGATGGCCGGGGAACGCCCTCACCAGGCCGTCGATTCCGCCGTTCGCCGCCGCCGGGAGCATGAACAGCACAACGCGAAAAGGGGCGGGACGGCTCTCGCCGCCCGCCCCTGCCGCGCCGGTGCGCGGGGAGTCAGCTCGCCCTGGCCGCCGGCTCGTCGGACCGGGGCTTGGACTCGGCCGCCGCGGTGACGGGGGCCGCCGCCTCGTAGAACTCCTCGCGCGGGTGCTCCATCGCGCCGAGGGACACCACCTCGCGCTTGAGGAACATGCCCAGGGCCCAGTCGGCGAAGACCCGGATCTTGCGGTTCCAGGTCGGCACGGCCATGCCGTGGTAGCCGCGGTGCAGATACCAGCCGAGCCGGCCGCGGAAGCGGAGGGTCAGCCGGCCGAGCTTGATGAGGGCGACACCCTTGTGGAGGCCGAGACCGGCCACCGCGCCCATGCTGGCGTGCTTGTACTCGTGCTGCGGGAAGCCGCGCATCCCGGAGATCACGTTGTCCCCGAGGACCTTGGCCTGGCGCAGCGCGTGCTGGGCGTTGGGCGGGCACCAGGCGTTCTCCTGGCCGGCCGCGCGGGCGGCCAGGTCGGGGACCTGGGCGTTGTCGCCGGCCGACCAGATGTAGTCGGTGCCCTTGACCTGGAGGGTGGCCTCGGTGTCCACGTGACCGCGCGGGCCGAGCGGCAGGCCGTACCGGGCCAGCACCGGGTTGGGCTTGACACCCGCGGTCCACACGATGGTGTTCGAGTCGGCCTCGACGCCGTTGCTGAGCACCACGTGGCCGTCGACGCAGGACGTGAGCGACGTCCCCAGGTGCACCTCGATGCCGCGCTTCTTCAGGTGCTCCAGACCCCACTCGCCGAGCTTCGGGCCGACCTCGGGGAGGATCTTGTCCGCGACGTCGACGAGGAGGAAACGCATGTCCTCGCGCCTGACGTTGGGGTAGTACCGGGCCGCGTCGCGGGCCAGGTCCTCGATCTCGCCGATGGTCTCGGCCCCGGCGAAGCCGCCGCCCACGAAGACGAACGTCAGCGCCCTGCGGCGGATGTCCTCGTCGGTGGTGGAGTCGGCCTTGTCGAACTGCTCCAGCACGTGGTTGCGCAGCCCGATCGCCTCCTCGACACCCTTCATGCCGATGCCCTGCTCGGCCAGGCCCGGCACGGGGAAGGTGCGGGACACCGCGCCGAGGGCCACCACCAGGTAGTCGAAGGGCACCTCGTACGCCCGGCCGACGAGCGGCGAGACGGTGGCGACCCTGCGGTCCTGGTCGATGGAGGTGACCCGCCCGGTGAGAACCTCGGCGCCGGGCAGCACGCGGCGCAGCGGGACCACGACGTGGCGGGGGGAGATGCTTCCGGCCGCCGCCTCCGGGAGGAACGGCTGGTAGGTCATGTACGAACGCGGGTCGACGACGGTGACGGTCGCCTCGCCGTAACGCATCTTCTTCAGGATGCGGCGGGCTGCGTACAAACCGACGTACCCGCCACCAACGACGAGAATGCGGGGACGCTCCGTGGTGCTCATGGCATCGAGTATCCACCCGGGGGGAGGGGGGTGCTCGTGAGGGGGTTCACAAGCAGGTACGGGGGTTCTGTTACACTACGCGCCTTTGTTACCAGCAAGTAAACATCGCCGCCCGGCGCCGCGGCGGCGTCCGAGAGATCGGCGCAGGTCGCGGGCGTGGATCCCGCTCCGGCACCCTCGCCCGAACGGCCGGGCCCGCCCCGGACACCGCCCGGACGGGGCCGGGGAAGGGCCCGTGCGGGCCGTTCCCCGGCCGTGACGGCCGTGCGTCGGGGCGGTTTCGCGGGGCAGCATGTGAAAAACTTCACGAACTTCTTCCGGGGCCCGTTCCGCAGGGGCTCTCAGCGGGTCAGGACCGACCACAGGATGCCGTCGAGGATGTCGTGCTCGCTCACCACGACCTCCCGCGCGCCCGTCCGTTCGAGCACCTTCGTCAGGATCAGCGCGCCCGCGCCGATCACGTCCACCCGGCCCGGGTGCATCACCGGGATCGCGGCGCGCTCGGCGTGGGTGGCGGCCAGCAGCCGGGCGGTGATCTCGCGGACGCGGTCGGCGGTCAGGCGGGAGTGGTGGATCGCGGCCGAGTCGTAGGCGGGCAGGTCGAGGGCGATCGCGGCGAGCGTGGTCACCGAGCCGGCCAGCCCGACGAGGGTGTGGGTGGCGTCCAGCGGGACCCGTTCGGCCGCGAGCGCGAGCGCGGCGTCGATGTCGGCGCTCATCGCGGCGATCTGGCCGTCCGTCGGCGGATCGGTGACGCGCCCGTCGTGCAGCAGGTGCCGCTCGGTGAGGCGGACGCAGCCGATGTCGACGCTGCGGGCGGCGCGCACCGCGTCGTCGCCGAGCACGAACTCCGTGGAGCCGCCGCCGATGTCGAGGACCAGGTACGGCGGCGTCGTCCCGGGCCGCCCGGCCAGCTCCTTGGTGGCGCCGGTGAAGGAGAGCGCGGCCTCCTCGTCGCCGCTGATCACCTCGGGCGTGATGCCGAGGATGTCCCGCACGCCGCGCGTGAACTCCTCGCGGTTCTCCGCGTCGCGCGAGGCGGAGGTGGCGACGAACCGCGTCCGCTCCGGCGTGATGCCGTGTTCGGCCATCGCCGCGGCGTACGCGCGGCAGGCGGCGAAGGTGCGCTCCAGCGCCTCCGGCGCGAGGCGGCCGGTGCGGTCCACGCCCTGGCCGAGCCGGACGATCTCCATCCGCCGGTCGAGGTCGGTCAGCCGGCCGGTCGCCGGATCGGCGTCGGCGATCAGCAGGCGGATGGAGTTGGTGCCGCAGTCGATCGCGGCGGCTGCCGTCATGCTTCGTCGTCTCCTTCGGAACGGACCGGGACGCAGGGCCCCTTGCGCCACCACTCGGGCAGCATGGCCAGCGCCTCGTCGCCCAGCGGGTTCACCCCGGGCCCGGCGGCCAGGGAGTGGGCGACCAGCACGTGCAGGCACTTGACCCGGTCGGGCATCCCGCCCGCGCTGGGGAAGCCCGGCAGCACCTCGATGGCGTCCCGGCGCGCGAGGTAGTCCTCGTGCGCGGCCCGGTACGCGGCGGCCAGCCCGGGGTCCTCGGCCAGCCGGGCAGTCATGTCCTTCATCACGCCCTCGGCCTCCAGGGTGCCGATGGCGGAGGCGGCGCGGGGACAGGTCAGGTAGTAGGTCGTGGGGAACGGCGTGCCGTCCGGCAGGCGGGGGGCCGTCTCGACCACGTCCGGGTTGCCGCAGGGGCAGCGGTGGGCGACGGCGCGCAGACCGCGCGGTGTCCGGCCGAGCTGTTCCTCGACCGCGGCGGCGTCCGTCGGGGTTGGGGTTTCCACGGGTGGCTTTCTGTCAACGGGACCAGGCGGGACGGTCGGTCAGCTCGGCCGGTCGGCCGCGTCGACGCCGTCCCACAGATTGTCGTACCAGGGGCGGGGGACGGGTGCGCCGCGGGTGCCGAACGCGTCGTCCGCGCCGTCCCCGTCCTCGCCGTCGCCCTCACCGGACTCCGCGTCCGGGTCCGCGTCGGGGAGGATGAAGCCGATCTCGCCGGGCCGCACGAACTGCAGCCGCTCGCGCGCCTGCTGCTCCACATACGCCGGGTCCTGCCAGCGGGCCTTGGCGTCGCGCAGCTCCTCGACCCGCTGCCGCTCCTCCTCGGCCTGCCGCCGCAGGTCGTCGATCTCGGCACGCTGCTGGATGTACTGGCGCAGCGGGTAGGCGAGCGCGACGATCAGCGAGCAGACGACCAGCGCCAGGATCGCGGCCCGGCCGGTGAGGCGGCTGCGGCGCGGCGGGCGGCGCAGCCGCCGGCTCTGTGCCCGGTAGACGCGGGCCGCGGCCTGCTCGCCCAGCGCCCTCAGCCTGGTGGCGGTGGAGAACCGGTCCCGCTCCGCGGCCACGTCGCCTCCCTCTCACCCGTGTCCGTCGTACGCGTGTCCCCGCCACCGTACGGGACGGATGGCGGGGACGGGCGTAGGACGGGCGTACGAGACGGAACACGGCGGAACGGCCGGGACGAACGCCGGACGCCCGCCCCCGCGCGGGGTCTCAGCCGCGGAAGCGCGGGAAGGCGCTCCGCCCGGCGTAGACGGCCGCGTCGTCGAGGATCTCCTCGATCCGCATGAGCTGGTTGTACTTGGCGACCCGCTCGGAGCGGGCGGGGGCGCCGGTCTTGATCTGGCCGCAGTTGGTGGCGACGGCCAGGTCCGCGATGGTGACGTCCTCCGTCTCGCCGGAGCGGTGGGACATCATGCACTTGAAGCCGTTGCGCTGGGCCAGCTCCACGGCGTCGAGGGTCTCGGTCAGCGAGCCGATCTGGTTGACCTTCACCAGCAGCGCGTTGGCCGCGCCCGCGTCGATGCCGCGCTGGAGCCGCTCGGGGTTGGTGACGAACAGGTCGTCGCCGACGATCTGGAGCCGGCCGCCCAGCTCGGTGGTGAGGGCCTGCCAGCCCTCCCAGTCGTCCTCGCTCAGCGGGTCCTCGATGGACACCAGCGGGTAGGCGTCGACCAGCTCGGCGTAGTACGCGGTCTGCTCGGCGGCGGTGCGGGACTTGCCCTCGAAGGTGTAGGCGCCGTCCGCGTAGAACTCGGTGGCGGCCACGTCCAGGGCGAGGGCGATGTCCTGGCCCGGGGTGTAGCCCGCCTTCTGGATGGCCTCGACGATGAGGTCGAGGGCCTCGCGGTTGGAGCCGAGGTTCGGCGCGAAGCCGCCCTCGTCGCCCAGGCCGGTGCCGAGGTTGCGCTCCTTGAGCACCTTCTTGAGCGTGTGGTAGGTCTCGGCGCCCCAGCGGACGGCCTCGGAGAAGGACTCCGCGCCGATGGGGGCGATCATGAACTCCTGGATGTCCACGTTGGAGTCGGCGTGCGCGCCGCCGTTCAGGATGTTCATCATCGGCACCGGCAGCAGGTGCGCGTTGGGCCCGCCGAGGTAGCGGAAGAGGGGGAGGTCGCGGGATTCCGAGGCGGCGTGCGCCACGGCGAGGGAGACGCCGAGGATCGCGTTGGCGCCGAGCGAGGACTTGTCGGCGGTGGCGTCCAGGTCGAACATCGCCTGGTCGATCAGCCGCTGCTCGGTGGCGTCGTAGCCCACCAACTCGGGGCCGATCTGCTCGATGACGGCGAGGACGGCCTTCTCCACGCCCTTGCCCAGGTAGCGGCCGGTGTCCCCGTCACGCAGCTCCAGCGCCTCGAAGGCCCCGGTGGAGGCCCCGGAGGGCACCGCGGCACGGCCGGTGCTGCCGTCGTCGAGGCCGACCTCGACCTCGACCGTGGGGTTGCCTCGCGAGTCAAGGATCTCGCGGGCTACGACGACGTCGATAGACGGCACGAGGTTCTCCTTAGGTCCGAGTGGATGTCGTCAGTGGCGGGTCTTCAACCCTGAAGAGCGTAGCCGCCCCCGGGGGCCGCACTGTTCGCCAGCTCGCCCCAAGCGCCCGATCCTCCACTGAACGCCCAGCTCAGGGTGGGTGTCATCTTTTTGTTTAACAGGAGAAGAAAACCCGGTGCGGGGACGTCGCCCCGCACCGGGTTCCGTTCACCGGCATGGCCGGCCGGGCGGTGTCAGACGCGCAGTTCCTGGCCGGGGTGGATCAGGTCGGGGTCCTCGCCGACGACGTCGGCGTTGTCGGCCCAGAGCTGCTGCCAGGTGGTGTCGTGGTCCTCGGCGATCTCGGAGAGGGTGTCGCCGCGCTGGACGGTGTACGTGCCGCCGTTGCCGTGGTCGGCGGGCGCCTCCTCCTCGCGCGCCGGCTCGGCCTGGACCTCCGGCAGCGGCTCGGCGGCGGACTCCGGCTCGGGAGCCGGGACCGGCTCGGGGGCCGGGGCACCGGTGCCCAGCTCGGGGGCCGGGCCGCCGGCGGTCAGGCCGGCCTGCGCGCCGCAGACGGGCCAGGCGCCCGGACCCTGCATGGCGAGGAGCTGCTCGGCGGTGGCGATCTGCTGGTCCTTGGTGGCCAGGTCGGCGCGGGAGGCGTACTGCGTGCCGCCGGCCGCTTCCCAGCTCGACTGGGAGAACTGCAGGCCGCCGTAGTAGCCGTTGCCGGTGTTGATGGCCCAGTCGCCGCCGGACTCGCACTGGGCGACGGCGTCCCAGGTGTCGACGGAGGCGGCGCTCGCGCTGCCCGCGCTCAGCAGGGGAAGCGCGACCGCGGCGGCACCGGTGACGGTGGCCGCGGCGGCGAAGCGGGTCGGTTTGGACGGACGACGATGACGGCCCTTGCCCGTGAACAGCATGACGTTCCTTCTCACCGACGCCTGCGAGGTGAGCTGTCGGGTTCGGGTCAGGTGAGTTGCCCGGCCCCGGGACGCCTTGCGGCGCGTCCGGGGCTTCACCCCAAGCCGCCGCCGGACGGTGTGGTCCGGTGCGGCGTCCGTGGCCCGCCGTCGGTGTGACGGGTCGCGGTCTGGGTCCCCCGCTCCTGCCTGCGGTGGTGCGCGATGGTGGTCCCCGAGGCCGGCGGCAGGATTCGGCGTTACGGCTTCGGCACCCGGCGAGGCGTCGGGCGGAGGGACACTAAACACACGCTCGCTAACGATTCAAGAACGAAGATGATCACGGGCGTGGCGGGGGTTGACGGGTAAAGAGTCGGATTTGCCCAGGTCAGCCCGGGGACGGAAGCGACAAAAGAGTCGGATATCACCGATGTACGGGGAGATGATGGTCACATTTTCGGAATCGCAACGTTGCGCTCGCGGATCGGTACCTCACGGGCCGTGACCGTCAACTCCGGCTCCCGATCCGGGAGTAGAAGATATAGATTGTCGCCAATGACCGTTTTGTTCGCCCTGTCGAGGGCGGTCCGGCCGCCGGACACGCCGGACTCGACCGCAATGGCGGACAGCGCGTCCCCCCACCGCACCCCGTACCGGCCCGCGTGCACTCCGCCCCCGCCACCGCGTCGGCCGGGTCGGGCCCGCCCCGATGCCGCCTCGGCCCGGCCGGCGAGGATCCGCTCGACCACCGCGCCCGCCGCGATCAGGTGATCCTCACCCCGCTGACGTCCTGTCGCCTTCCGGCGTGAACGTGACCGGCAGCGAGCGCAGCCCGCGCATGATCAGACCGCCCCGCCAGCGCAGCTCCCCCGGTTCCGCGGCCAGCCGCACGTCCGGCAGCCGCCGCAGCAGCGTCGCCAGCGCCGTCCGCGCCTCCAGCCGGGCCAGCGGCGCGCCCAGGCAGTAGTGAATGCCGTGTCCGTACCCCAGATGGGGGTTGTCCGTCCGCCCCAGGTCCAGCACGTCCGGCGCCGCGAACCGCTCCGGGTCCCGGTCCGCCGCCGCCAGCACCACCAGCACCGGGTCGCCGCGCTCCACCCGCTCCCCGCCCAGCGTCAGCGGCTCCGACGCGAACCGCCACGTCGCCAGCTCCACCGGCCCGTCGTACCGCAGCAGTTCCTCGACCGCCGTGGCCATCAGCCCCTCGTCCCCGGCCGCCACCGCGCCCCGCAGCCGCGCCAGCTCCGCCGGGTTCCGCAGCAGCGCCAGCGTGCCGTTGCCGATGAGGTTGACCGTGGTCTCGAAGCCCGCGAAGAGGAGGATGAACGCCATCGACGCGGCCTCGTCCTCCGTCAGCTGCTCGCCGTGGTCCGAGGCCCGGATCAGCCCGGAGATCAGGTCGTCCCCCAACTCCCCGCGCTTGCGGTGGATCAGCTCCCCCAGATACGTCCGCATCCGCCGCACCGCGCGCCCCACGCCGCCGCGCTTCCCCGCCGTGTGCAGCATCATCCCGGCCCACCGCCGGAAGTCGTCCTGGTCCTCGCGCGGCACGCCCAGCAGCTCGCAGATCGCGTAGATCGGCAGCGGGAACGCGAACTCGTCGATCAGGTCCGCCGACCCCGCGCCCGCGAACCCGTCCACCAGCCGCTCCGCCAGCTCCCGCACCCGCGGCTCGAACTCGGCCACCCGGCGCGGCGTGAACGCCGTGGACACCAGCCGCCGCAGCCGCGTGTGGTCGGGCGGGTCGATGTTCAGCAGATGGGTCATCACGTTCGCGCCGCGCTCCCCCGGGATGCCCACCCGGCCCGACGCGTGCTCGGCGGCGCTGTGCCGCCGCGGGTTCTTGCTCAGCCGCGGATCCGCCAGCGCCCGCCGCGCGTCGGCGTACCGGGTCACCAGCCAGGCCGCCACCCCGCTCGGCAGCACCGCCCGGCGCACCGGCGCGTTCTCCCGCAGCCACGCGTACGCCGGATACGGGTCCGCCGTGAAGTCCTGGCCGAACAGCGCGGGCGGCTCCCCGGCCTCAGCCATCCGCCCGCTCCGGCCGCCGTCCGCGCTGATCCGGGATCACCGCCGACACCCGGAAGCCCCCGCTGTCCGTGGGCCCCGACACGAACCCGCCGCCCAGCGCCGTCACCCGTTCCCGCATCCCCACCAGGCCGTTCCCCCCGCTCGGCAGCCGTGCCCCGTCCGGCGCCGGACCCCCGCCCGCCGGCGCCTCGTTCTGCACCAGCACCGCCACCTCGCCGTCCCGGTGCGCCAGCCGCACCTGCGCCGCCGCGCCCGCCGCGTGCTTGTGCACGTTGGTCAGCGCCTCCTGCACCACCCGGTACGCCGTCGACTCCACCTGCTCCGCGTACCCGCGCGGCTCCCCCTCCACGGCCAGGTCCACCGTCATGCCCGCCGCGCGCGACTCGTCCACCAGCACGGCCACTTCCGTCAGCGACGGCCCCGACTCCTCCTCCAGCCGCGCCGCCGCCGCGATCTCCGCGAGCCGGGACGGCGCCGCGGCGGCCCGGCCGTCCCCCGCCCGCAGCACGCCCAGCATCGTCCGCAGCTCGGTCAGCGCCTGCCGGCCCATGTCGCCGATGAGGGCCGCGTTCTTCGCCGCCTTCTCCGGGTCCTTGGGCGCCACCGACTGCACCGCCGCCGCGTGCACCACCATCAGGCTCACCCGGTGCGCCACCACGTCGTGCATCTCGCGCGCGATCCGCCGCCGTTCCTCGTCCCGCGCCCACTCCGCGCGCTCCTCGGCCCGCTCGGCCAGCAGCGCCAGCTCCCGCTCCAGACCGTGCGCCCGGTCCCGCAACGACTCCACCAGCCGCCGCCGCGCCCGCACATACATGCCGAGCAGCACCGGCGGCACCACACAGGCCACGCCGAACAGCACGGAGACCAGCGGCTCGAACCACATCGGCACGCCCTGCTCGCGCAGGCCCGGGTCCTGGTCCATGAGGAGATAGGTGACGATGACCGTCCCCACGCCCTCCATGCCCGCCAGCGCCCCGATGATCCGGCGCGGCGCGTCGGTGGTCGCCAGGGTGTAGAGGCCGACGAGGGCCAGCATGATGCCCATGTTCGCGGGCAGGACGGCGACCGAGACCAGGATCACCGCGAGCGGCCAGCGGCGCCGCACCAGCAGCGTCAGCCCGGCCAGCGCCCCCGGCACGACGACCAGGCCGACCGGCAGCCCGGTCCGGTCCGCGAATCCGACCCCCTGCGCCGCGCACTCGACGGCCGAGGCCAGCGCGAGGCCCCCGTCGAGCGCCACGCTGCGCCGCCGATGCCACCATGCGAGCGCGAACCCCTGCCCCGGCGCTTCCCCCGCCCCCGTCGCATTCATAAGGACCAGACTAAGGGCGCGGTCTACTCCTTTTCAGGAGGGCGACCGGCCCGCGCCGGGGCCGGGTCGCGCGCTCGGCCGTCGCGTCGGGGGCCGGTGGACTGGCATAGTGGTGCCTGTCGGATCGGCGGCCCGCTCCACCGGGCAACCTGCCCGATTTGCCCTCCCCCGTGGTGTAATTGGCAACACTGTCGGTTTTGGTCCGATCATTCCAGGTTCGAGTCCTGGCGGGGGAGCCTCTCGGCGCACATGGCCCAACTGCCGCAGGCGGAGCTGCTCGTCACCCGCAGCCGCGCCACCACCGGGTCGTACGGGCCGCGTTCGGCCGTGAATCCGCAGGCCGGGCGCCCCATCCCGGGCACCGCCCGCGCGTACCGGCCGGTGGACAGCAGCCCTCTGATCCCGTCCAGCGCCGTCGTCCCCTCCGGTCCCCGCGACGGTCCGCGGACCCGCGCCGGGGCCCGCGCGGGCGGGGCGGGAACGGAAGAGGAAAGCCCCGGGCAGGACGGGGAAGAAGAGCAGCAGGCCGGCGAGACGCCGGTCTTCGACAACGGCACGGAGATCACGGTCTCCGCCGCCGAGGCGTGCCCGCCCGACGCGTACGCCATCGGCCACACCGGGGGAAACCGGGCCCACCGGGTCACGGTGACGCGGGAGAACACCGGCACCGGCAAGCGGGGATCCCGACGCCCGTCCGTCCGGCCACGGCCCGCGCGGGCGCGGCGCCCCCCTCCGGGCCCCACGAGCCGCTGGGGCGCCCGGCACCGGCGAGGGGTTCCGGTGCCTGGCGCCCCAGCTCCCCCGGCCCGCGCGCCGGGAACGGTCAGGAGCCGGGGATCGTCGTCAGGAACTCGCCGGTCCACGCCAGGAGGTCGCGGCCGGTCACCGGCTTGCCGCCGACCCGGGCCGTCGTGGGCCGGGGCACCAGGACCTGGTGCGCGGCGCGCCTGATCACCGAGCCCGGGTAGACCCGGTTCAGCCGCAGCTCCTGCGACTCCCGCAGCTCCACCGGCGAGAACCGGATCTTGTTGCCCTGGAGCGTGATGTCCGTGACCCCGCACGAGCGGGCCAGCATCCGCAGCCCGGCGACCAGCAGCAGGTTCTCCACCGGCTCCGGCAGTGGCCCGTACCGGTCGGCCAGTTCCTCCCGCACCGCGCGGATGTCGTCCTCGGTGTCGGCGGCGGCGATCGACCGGTACGCCTGGAGGCGCAGCCGCTCCCCCGGCGCGTAGTCGTGCGGCACGTGGGCGTCGACCGGCAGCTCGATCTTCACCTCCAGCAGCGACTCCTCCGGCTCGGCCCCGGCCGCGCCCTGCTCCAGAGCCGCCCGGTAGTCGGCGACGGCCTCGCCGACCATCCGCACGTACAGATCGAAGCCGACGCCCGCGATGTGCCCGGACTGCTCGCCGCCCAGCAGGTTGCCCGCGCCGCGGATCTCCAGGTCCTTCATCGCCACGTACATGCCCGCGCCCATCTCGGTGTGCTGCGCGATGGTGGCCAGCCGCTCGTGCGCGGTCTCCGTCAGCGGCTTCTCCGGCGGATACAGGAAGTACGCGTAGCCGCGCTCCCGGCCCCGGCCGACCCGGCCGCGCAACTGGTGCAACTGCGACAGGCCGAACGTGTCGCCGCGCTCCACGATGAGGGTGTTGGCGTTGGCGATGTCGATGCCGGACTCCACGATCGTGGTCGACACCAGCACGTCGGACTTCTTCTCCCAGAAGTCCACGACCACCTGCTCCAGCGCCGCCTCGCCCATCTGCCCGTGCGCGGTCGCGATCCGCGCCTCCGGGACGATCTCCCGCAGCCGGGCCGCGGCGCGGTCGATGGAGTCCACCCGGTTGTGGATGTAGAAGACCTGGCCCTCGCGCAGCAGCTCACGGCGGATCGCCGCACCGATCTGCCGCTCCTCGTACGGTCCGACGAACGTCAGCACCGGGTGCCGCTCCTCGGGCGGCGTGGTGATCGTCGACATCTCCCGGATGCCGGTGACGGCCATCTCCAGGGTGCGCGGAATGGGCGTGGCGGACATGGTGAGCACGTCCACGTTGGCCCGCAGCTTCTTGAGCTGCTCCTTGTGCTCGACGCCGAAACGCTGCTCCTCGTCCACGATGACCAGGCCCAGGTCCTTGAACTTCACCTCGGACGAGAACAGCCGGTGCGTGCCGATGACGACGTCCACCGTGCCGTCGCGCAGCCCCTCGATCACCGCCCTGGCCTCGGCGTCGGACTGGAAGCGGGACAGCGGCCGGACGGTGACCGGGAACTGGGCGTACCGCTCGGAGAACGTGCCGAAGTGCTGCTGCACCAGCAGCGTCGTCGGCACCAGCACCGCCACCTGCTTGCCGTCCTGCACCGCCTTGAACGCGGCGCGGACCGCGATCTCGGTCTTCCCGTAGCCGACGTCGCCGCAGACGAGCCGGTCCATCGGGACCGACTTCTCCATGTCCTCCTTCACCTCGGCGATCGTCGTGAGCTGGTCGGGCGTCTCCATGTACGGGAAGGCGTCCTCCAGCTCCCGCTGCCACGGGGTGTCCTGGCCGAACGCGTGGCCGGGGGCCGCCATCCGCGCCGAGTACAGCTTGATCAGGTCGGCCGCGATCTCCTTGACCGCCTTGCGCGCCCTGGCCTTCGTCCTGGTCCAGTCCGCGCCGCCGAGCCGGTGCAGCGTCGGGGCCTCGCCGCCGACGTACTTGGTGACCAGGTCGAGCTGGTCGGTCGGCACGAACAGCCGGTCGCCGGGCTGGCCGCGCTTGGCGGGCGCGTACTCCACCACCAGGTACTCGCGGGTGGCGCCCTGCACCGTGCGCTGCACCATCTCGATGTACCGGCCGACGCCGTGCTGCTCGTGGACGATGTAGTCCCCGGCCTCCAGCGTCAGCGGGTCGAGGGTCTTGCGGCGCCTGGCCGGCATCCGCACGCCGTCGCGGCCGGCCGCCTTCTGGCCGGTGAGGTCGGTCTCGGTGAGGACGGCGAGCTTCAGGCGGGGCGCGAGGAAGCCGTGCTCGATCGCGCCGCACGAGACGTGGACGACGGCCGGGGCGATCTCGCCCGTCAGCGCGCCGTCGAGGCGGGCGGCGATGCCCTCCCCGGCGAGCACCTCGGCCGTGCGGGCGGCCGGGCCGTGTGCCTCCGTCAGATACACCACGCGCCAGCCGTCGGCCAGCCAGCCCTTGGTGTCGGCCAGCGCCCGCGCGGTGTCGCCGCGGTACGTCTCGGGGGCGCGCAGGCCCAGGCGCAGCGTGTCCTCACCGGCCTCGTCGTCCGCGGTGGACGAGGAGAACGGGGAGACGGACCACCACGGCATGCCCAGCTCGGCGGCGCGCTCCCGGACCTCGGCCAGGCCGCGCAGCGAGGCGGCGCCGACGTCGATGGGCGCCTCGCCGCTGTCCGACATGGCGGCGGCGGCCCAGGACGCCTGGAGGAACTCCTGGCTGGTGGCCACCAGGTCGGCGGCCCGGCCGCGGACCCGTTCGGGGTCGCAGACGACGGTCATGCTGCCGGCGGGGAGCACGTCGAGCAGCAGCTCCATGTCGTCGACGAGCACGGGCGCCAGGGACTCCATGCCCTCGACGGCGATGCCCTCGGCGATCTTGCCCAGCAGCTCGTTCAGCTCGGGGTGGCGGGCGGCCAGTGCGGCGGCGCGGCGGCGCACGTCCTCGGTCAGCAGCAGTTCGCGGCAGGGCGGCGCCCACAGGCCGTGCTCGGCGACTTCGAGGGAGCGCTGGTCGGCCACCTTGAAGTACCGGATCTCCTCCACGTCGTCGCCCCAGAACTCCACACGCAGCGGGTGCTCCTCGGTGGGCGGGAAGACGTCGAGGATGCCGCCCCGCACGGCGAACTCGCCGCGCTTCTCGACCAGCTCGACGCGGCTGTACGCGGCGGCGGCCAGCGCCTCGGTGATCCGGGCCAGGTCGGCGCTCTGGCCGCCGCGCAGGCTGACCGGCTCCAGGTCGCCCAGGCCCTTGACCTGCGGCTGGAGCACGGACCTGACGGGCGCGACGACGACCGAGACGGGTCCGGCGCCCGGGTCGTCGGCGCGGGGGTGGGCCAGGCGGCGCAGCACGGCCAGCCGCCGGCCGACCGTGTCGGCGCGCGGCGAGAGCCGTTCGTGCGGCAGCGTCTCCCACGCGGGGTACTCCACGACGCCGTCCGGCGGCAGCAGCGAACGCAGGGCGGCGGCCAGGTCCTCCGCCTCGCGGCCGGTCGCGGTCACCGCGAGGACCGGGCGCCGGGCGGTGCGGGCGAGGGCGGCGACGGCGAACGGGCGGGCGGCGGGCGGGCCGACCAGGTCGAGGTGGCGCCGCCCGCCGTCGGCTGCGGCAGCGGCG
The DNA here is from genome assembly GCF_051386415.1 of Streptomyces sp. URMC 129. Classification (NCBI taxonomy): domain Bacteria; kingdom Bacillati; phylum Actinomycetota; class Actinomycetes; order Kitasatosporales; family Streptomycetaceae; genus Streptomyces; species Streptomyces sp. URMC 129. Next base: position 13,718 of record NZ_JBPQTQ010000013.1, on the reverse strand, counting down.
GCGGCGACGGCCTCGGCGAGGGCTGGCTCTTCACATACGGCGTCGAGCAGGCCGTGCAGGCTCATGAGGTTCCGTCCGAGGGTGGTGAGTGCGGGTGGCGGGTGTCGGATGGGCGGCGCGCCTGACGGGCAACGCGAATCACCCGGCACGCGCGGCGGGCCGGGGGTTCCCAGGGTACGCGCCCGCGCCGGACGTCACGCCAGGTGACCGGCGAGGCCCCGCAGCAGCAGATCGAGCCCGTTGCGGAACTGGTCGTCGGGCGACAGGGTCTCGGCCCGGCGGACGACATCGGCCAGCAGCGGGTACTCCTCGCCGCCCGCGACGCCGGTGGGCGGGCCGAGCCGGTCCGTCTGGAGCGCGCCGATCAGATAGCTGACCAGGCCGCGCAGCCCGATCACGCGCTGGTGGTCGTCGAAGCCGGCGGCGCGCAGGACGGAGAGCACGGCCTCGGCCCAGCGCCAGGCGCCGGGTGAGTGGTGCCGGTGGGTGAGCATCAGCGGCATGGCCTCGGGGTGGGCGGCGACGGCGGCGCGCAGCCGGACGAGGAGCACGGCCACCTGTTCGTGCCATGGCTCACCGGGCGGCGGGGTGACGTCCACGGCGCCGAGCATCCGTTCGGCGACCAGGGCCTCCAGTTCGTCACGACCGGTGACGTAGCGGTAGAGGGACATGGTCGCCATGCCCAGCTCGGCGGCGACGGCCCGCATCGAGAGCGCGGCGAGGCCGGCGCGGTCGATGACGGCCAGGGCGGCATCGGTGACCTGGGACTGAGTGAGGGATTTGGGTCGCGGCATGACCTTGACAGCGTACAGGATACGCCCATACCGTCGTTCCGCGTACGGCGCACTCCTACAAGGCAGGTGACCATGCCGGAAGCGACGCCCGACGCGACACGTATACCCGTGGGAACGGTGATCGAGACCACCGAGGCCGAGACGATCAGCGGGGAGAGGATCGCGCTCCCCGGCGGGGGCGGGCTGCTGCACCTCCAGTTCCGCCGCTTCGCGGGCTGCCCCATCTGCAATCTGCACCTGCGGTCGGTGGTCGAGCGCCACGCCGAGATCGCGGCGGCCGGGATCCGCGAGGTGGTGTTCTTCCACGCGCCGGCGGACGATCTGCGGCCGTACGTGGCGGACCTGCCGTTCGCGGTGGTGCCCGACCCGGACAAGACGTTCTACCGGCGCTTCGGCGTGGAGTCCGGCCTGCGGTCGATGGGCCCGCGCGCGTGGGGCGCGATCGCGCGCGGCTTCCTGCTGGTCGCCGGCCCGATGGCCCGACGCAGGCGCCCGGCACCGAAGTTCAAGCCCCACGGCGGACAACTCGGCCTCCCGGCGGACTTCCTGATCGCCCCGGACGGCCGCGTCCTGGCGGCGAAGTACGGGGACCACGCCTACGACCAGTGGTCGGTGGACGAACTCCTCACCCTGGCCGCCACCCCGCACCACGAACCGAACGAACCGGGCACGCCCGCCTGACACCCGGCGCCCCCGGCCGCGTCGTCCGCGGCTACGCCGGGGGCGCCGACACGCGGATCACCGGGGCGTGCCGGACCGGGAAGTTGACCGAGTTGGCGATGAAGCAGATCCGGTGGGCCTCCTCGTGCAGCGCCGTGGCCGCCTCGACCATGCCCTCCTCCGCCACCGTCACCACCGGGTTGAGCACGACCTCCGCGAACGCCCCGCCGCCGCCCGGCGTTTCGCGCATCGTGCCCTGAGCGGCGTCCTCGTAGCCGGTCACCACCACGCGCTTCAGCGAGCACAGCGCCAGGTACGACAGCATGTGGCACTGCGACAGCGACGCGACGAGCAGCTCCTCGGGGTTCCAGCGGTCGGGATCCCCGACGAACGCCGGGTCCGCGCTGCCCAGGATCATCGTCGGCTTCCCGGCCACGGTCACCTCGTGGTCGCGGGCGTACGCCCGGTACCCGGCCGTGCCCTCGCCGGTGTCCCCCGTCCAGCGGACCGTGACGTCGTAGCCGTGCTCCCTGTTCCTGCCCACCTGACGCTCCTTCCGGCGCTTCCGGCCGATCGTGCCGGAGATCCCCACTCTCGCAGGTCCGGAAGGCCGATCCGGCACGTCATGACCGCACACGGCCTGGATGACGTGTGCATGCCGTCAGCCCGTTACCTGCCGCACTCCCCGAGGAAACGTTCCGGCGGGACCATGTCGAACGCATGAGCACACGCGGCTCTGCTGAGCCGAATCCGCCTCCACCACAAGGGAGTTCCGCGTGAACCGAGTGCGCAGCGCCGTCGCACGGCGCGCCTTCTACGCGCGTCGACGGCTGGCCCTGATAGCCGCCGTTACCGGTCTCATCTCCATCGCCGCCCTCTTCACTGGCCCCTCCGCCCAGGCCGCGCTGCCGACCCCGGTCAGCGCCTCGACCGCCCGCAGCTACCTGGCCGCCCTCCCGGTCCGCACCGAGAACCGGACGGGCTACAACCGCGACCTGTTCCCCCACTGGATCACCCAGAGCGGCACCTGCAACACCCGCGAGGTGGTGCTCAAGCGCGACGGCACCAACGTCGTGCAGGACTCGAACTGTGCCGCTGTCAGCGGCAGTTGGTACTCCCCCTACGACGGCGCCACCTGGTACGCCGCCTCGGACGTGGACATCGACCACCTCGTGCCGCTCGCCGAGGCCTGGGACTCCGGCGCGAGCGCCTGGACGACGTCCAAGCGCCAGTCGTTCGCCAACGACCTCACCCGGCCCCAGCTCCTCGCCGTCACGGACGACGTGAACCAGGCGAAGGGCGACCAGGACCCGGCGACCTGGATGCCCTCGCGCACCAGCTACCACTGCATCTACGCCCGTGCCTGGGTCCAGGTGAAGTACTACTACGGCCTCGCCGTGGACTCCGCCGAGAAGAGCGCGCTGACCAGCATCCTCAACGGCTGCGCCTGACCGAGCCCCCTCCTCCGCCGCCCCGCACCGTGCTCACAACACGCGGACGGCGGAGGAGGGCCCGGCCACTTCTCCGCCGCCACGGTGCGCTGCCACAGCGCTGTCCGCGGGCGGCCGGCCGGCCGGGAGCAGTACCGCGACGCGGGTCGGGCCGTCGCGGCTTCCCGCCCCAAAAGGGACGGCCCTGAAGACAGTTGCGCTGTGAGCGTCCACATCCGCCGGGGCGTCCTCCGTCGGGCCCGACTCGTGCGCCGGCGGGAGCACGGGCAACCGGGGCGAGAGAACCGCGGGTATCCGGCGCGGCCTTCACGCCTCATGGCCCTTGGCCCACCGGAAAGAACCGCCCGGAGATCCCGGCTCTCAACGCTGGGTCCTGGGCGAACGCCGCATGATCTCCGTGCGTTGGTCCTGCGTCAGGGCGGGCACCGGCGCGGGCCGGGCGGCGCGGGCTCGCGGGCCGTCCGGGACGAAGGCCGGGCAGCGCCGCAGGCGCGCGGCGCCACCTCCATGGACTCCCGGATGACCTGGGACATCGCCCACGCGGCGGTCCGGCGCCGTGGGAGACCGGACGCTCGCCCCCGGCGGGATCGCGGGCACCGCCCGGCGGACGTTCACCCAACGCGACCGCGCCGACGTCACGTTCGGCGCCTGCGGCCCCCTGTACGCCGACGCGGCGTGGCTGACCGGCCTGCTCCCGCAGGCGTTCCGGAAGGGGATCGACGGCCGTCCGGCGGTTCCGCGACGCGCTTCAGTGCGGGATGCCGGCGATCAGGGCCCCGGCACCCTGGCGTTTCAGGGCCAGGGCGGTGGCCGTGCCGAGGTCTTCGGGGTCGAGCGCGCCGGCCCACTCGTGGGCGTCGAGCACCCGCTTGCCGTCGGGCGTGAAGACCCGGCCGCGCAGCGAGAGCCGGCCGTCCGGCTCGGCCTTGGCGTAGCCGGCGATGGGCGAGTTGCAGTGGCCCTGGAGGACGTGCAGGAACATCCGCTCCGCCGTGGCCTCCCGCCACGTGTCGCCGTGCCCGAGGCCGCTGACGGCCGCGATGGTCGTGGCGTCGTCCGCCCGGCACTGGAGGGCGAGAATGCCCGCGCCGATGGGCGGGCACATGACCTCGGGCGGCAGGACCTGGGCGATCCGGTCGCTCCGCCCGATGCGTTCGAGGCCGGAGACGGCGAGCAGCAGCGCGTCGATCACGCCCGCGTCGAGCTTGGCGAGGCGGCTGTTGGCGTTGCCCCGGATCGGCACGCACTTCAGGTGCGGGTGGGAGGCGGCGAGTTGGGCGATGCGGCGCACGGACGACGTGCCGACGCGGGTGCCCGCCGGGAGCTGGTCGAGGGTGAGGCCGCCGGGGTGGACGAGCGCGTCGCGGATGTCGTCGCGTTCGAGATAGGCGGCGAACACCGTCCCGGCCGGGAGGGGCCGGTCGGCGGGCACGTCCTTCAGACAGTGCACGGCGAGGTCGGCCTCACCGGCCAGCAGCGCGGCGTCCACCTCCTTGGTGAACGCGCCCTTCCCGCCCAGCGCGGCGAGGTCGCCCGTCCACCGGTCGCCGGATGTGGTGACCGGCACCACCTCGGTCCTGATCTCCGGCCGCAGGGCGGCCAGTTCGGCCCGGACCCGCTCGACCTGCGCCAGCGCCATGGGCGAGGAGCGCGAGACGATGCGGATCAGGTCAGCGGTGGCAGCCATACCGCGATGCTAGCCTCTCCCGTCATCAACCGGCCGCGCGCCTCACATCCTCACTCTCCGCCACTGGATCACACTTCCTCCCCAGCGCCCCTCCCGTGCCTCGCGCGCCGCGCGCGCCGCGCATGATCAGTCCGATCAGTCCGTGGCGATGGCATCCAGGACGTTCATGCGCCCGGCGCGGAACGCCGGGAGGAGCGCGGCCAGCAGGCCGACCAGGGCCGAGCCCGCGAACACGCCGGTGATCGTGGCCCACGGGATCTCCAGCACGGTGAAGTTCTCGGCGGCCAGGAGCTGTTGGCCCGCCGCTCCCCAGGCCATCCCGAGGCCGAGGCCGAGCAGCGCGCCGAACAGGGCGATCACCACCGACTCCAGGCGGATCATGCGCCGCAGTTGGCGCCGGGAGAGGCCGATGGCCCGCATCAGCCCGATCTCGCGGGTCCGTTCGACGACCGACAGGGCGAGGGTGTTCACCACGCCCAGGATCGCCACGATGATCGCCAGCGCCAGCAGCCCGTAGATCATGTTGAGGAGCTGGCCGATCTGCGCCTGGATCAGCTCCTTGAACTCGGCCTGGTCGCGGACCTCCATCGTCGGGTGCGGTTCGAGCGCGGCCTCCAGCGCGGCGCGGGCCTCGTCCTGCCGCCCCTCGGCGGCCGTGGCGAACATCATCGTCGGCAACGGCAGCGCCCGGTCCGGGACATGGGCGCGGGCGGTGTCGAGGCCGACGTACCAGGAGTTGCCCTCCAGCACGCTGTCGGCGGCGGTGATCGCCCGCACCGTGAGCGCGGCGGTGCCGCCGTCCCGGAACGCGACGGTCACCTCGTCCCCGATCTCCAGGCCCCGGCGGTCCGCCGTGTCGGCGTCGACGGAGATGCCGCCGGGCCGCAGCGCGTCCGCCATGTCGCCGGCCAGGACGGTGGAGGTGAAGTCGTCCAGGTAGCTGGGCGGGGTCACGCCGAGGGTGATGGCGTCGTGGCCGCCGCCGGGGAACGTCATCTCGGACCTGATCTGCCGGAATTCGGTCACGTGGTCCAGCTCCGCGACCGCGTGCACGGCCTCGGCGGCGTCCGGCAGGATGGGCTGGAAGTTGAGGGACGAGACGACGAAGTCGGCGCCCAGCGAGTCGTCGATCTCCTCGCTCGCGGAGGCCACCATCGAGGAGCCGACCACCGACAGCCCGGCCACCAGTGCCAGTCCGATCATGAGCGCGGCGGCGGTGGCGCCGGTGCGGCGCGGGTTGCGCAGGGCGTTGCGCTCGGCCAGCCGCCCGACCGGCCCGAAGATCCGCAGCAGGACCGCGCTGAGGACCCGCACCACGAGCCCGACCAGGGCCGGGCCGACGACGATCAGCCCGACGAGGCTCAGCGGGACGCCGAGGACGAGGAACGGCACCCCGTCGGCGGCACTGTCCTCCGCCGTGGCCGTGCCCGCGAGGGCGGCCAGGCCGGCGACGGTGCACAGCGCGCCCACGGCCGCCCGCACCCGCCCGGCCCGCACGTCGCCCGGCATGCCCGCGTCGCGCAGCGCGGCCATCGGGCTGATCCGCCCGGCCCGCCGGGACGGGATGTAGGCGGCCACGAGGGTGACGGCGACACCGAGGACGACGCCGACGACCGGCACGCTCCAGCCGATGGTCAGCTCCTCGGTGCTGAGGTTCATGCCGAGCAGGCCCATCAGCTCCATGAGCCCGACGGCGAGCCCGATGCCGACGCCGAACCCGGCGGCGGAGGCGACGAGGCCGAGGAGCAGCGCCTCGATCAGCACCGAGCGGTTGACCTGGCGGCGGCCGGCGCCGATCGCCCGCATCAGCCCGATCTCGCGGGTGCGCTGGGCCACCAGCATGGAGAAGGTGTTGACGATGAGGAAGATCCCGACCAGCAGCGCGACACCGGCGAAGCCGAGCAGCACGTACTCCAGGATGCTCAGCACCTCACCGATCTCGTCGCGGTTCTCCTCGATGTACTCGTCGGCGGTCTGGATCTTGTACGCGCCGGCGTCGATGACGTCGGTGACGGCGGCCTTCAGGGCTTCGTCGGTGACGGTGCCGGTGGCGTCCACGTAGACCTGGGTGAACTGGTCCTCCGCGCCGAGCAGGATCCGCTGGGCGGTGGGCAGGTCGGTGTAGACGAGGGCGGCGCCGGGGTTGGTGACCTTGAAGTCGGCGATGCCGGTGATGGTGACGGGATGGTCCCCGAAGGGGGTCACCAGGCGCAGGCGGTCGCCGAGGGCGAGGTTCTTCTTGTCGGCGGTGTCGCCGTCGATCATGACCTGGTCCGGCCCGGACGGCGGTTCGCCCTCCGCGATCTCCATGGACCGCAGCTCGATGTCGGACCAGTTGGCGACGACGGTCGGGGCGCCGGTGGTGGGGCCGATGTTCTCGTTCTCGCCGTCGACGGCGACCGCGCTGGTGGAGGCGACCGTGCCGGTCACGCGCGCCACGCCCTCGACGGCGGCGACCCGGTCGAGGACCGAGACGGGCACGGTGGCGGGCACGCCGGTGGAGGGGCCCTCCTCGAAGGCGCTCCGGTCGTCGTCCTCCCGGGCGGCGATCATGACGTCGGACGCGGTCTCCGCGAAGAGCTGGTCGAACGTCGTGTTCATGGTGGCGGTGAAGACGAGCGTGCCGCAGACGAACGCGACGGACAGGACCACGGCCATCCCGGACAGGAGCATGCGCCACTTGTGGGCCAGGAAGCTCCGCAGGGACGTTCTGAGGACGGTCACGACACGGGGCCCTTCGCGCCGGAGCGGCGCGTGCGGCCCGGCGCCCGGTCGGCGGGAGCGGCGAGGGCACGGGTGGTGTCCCGCGAGACCCCGTTCCGCGCCACCGGCACCGCCCCGGCCCGCGCCACCACGGCCGCGTGTGCTCCGCCGCCCCCGGTCGTGCGATCCACCACAGCCGTTGTCACGTTGATCTCCTTCGGTGAGTGAAGCGTTGGCCATCGGATTCCCTCAGCAGACTAGGGAGAACGCGCGGCCCGCTCGTCACCCGGCAGGACGAACCTCGGACCGGATCCGGCGGACGCCGCCGTCCCGCGCAACGGTTCGAACGCTCTCCGGCACAGGCGGTACCCTGACGCCCCGTGTACTACCGGGACTTGAGGTCCCGTCGAAGGGAAGTCGAGCGATGGGAAGCGCAGTTCCCCGTGCCGTCGTGCTCGCGGACTCGGACAGCCGGTGGAAGTGGGCCGTCCACGCCGCCCGCAGGCTCGCCCCCCAACACGCCCTCGACGCACGGTTCCTGCTGACCCCGACCACCCCCACCGCACGCCAGATCGCCGAAGTCGGCATCGCCCCCGACACCAGCCGCCACGTCACCTGCGCCGAGTTGCTGGACGATCCGGCGCTGGCCGGGGCCGACCTCGTCGTCGTCGGCACCATCGGCGGCACCGTGCTCGCGCTCGTCCACAGCCTGGGGATGGCGTGGGACGGCGCCTCCCGCCGCCCCGTCGTCGTCTCCGGCTACGTCGGCGTCGTCTACGAGAACCTGGTGGACGGCCTGCTGCTGCGCGTCGGCTCCGACATCGTGCTGGCCAACGGCTCCGACGACGCCAAGCGCTTCCGCGACGTCTACCGGACGGTCGGCGCGGACCCGTTCACCGTGGTCGAGGCCGGGCTGCCGTACCTCGGGGGCCGCCGTTACAACCCCTCGGCGGTCGGGCGCGGCGAGCGGCCGTTCACCGTCTGCTTCGCCGTGCAGCCGACCGTGCCCGCCTCCCGCGCGGCGCGCGCCGGGATGCTGGAGAAGCTCCAGCGGCACGCCCGCCGCTTCCCCGACCGCGAGGTGCTGATCAAGCTGCGCGTGCGGGAGGGCGAGACCACCAGCCGGATCGAACGCTTCCCGTACCAGGAGCTGTACGACGCGCTGCCCGACCCGCCGCCCAACCTCTCCGTCGTCCACGGCGACATGGGCCAGGTGCTGGACCGCACCGACCTGCTCGTCACCGTCAGCTCCACCGCCGCCATGGAGGCCGTCCACCGGGGCATCCCGACCGCGATCCTCACCGACCACGGGATCCGCGAGGCCCACGGCAACCACTTCTTCCTCGACTCGGGCCTGCTCGCCTCCTGGGCGCAACTGGACGAGGGGCTGATCCCCCGCGCCGACCCGGAGTGGGCCGCCCGCCAGGGCCTCGGGCAGCGCGACCCGTTCGTCGCCGCCCGCACCCGGTTCGCCCAGCTCAGGGGGCGCACCTCGCTCCCCCGCATGCGGCCCTACTACACGCCGCAGAACGCCTCCGACTATCTGGAGACGCTGCTCATGCGCCACGGCCTGGGCCTGAGCGGACGCCCGCTGCCGGGCGCCGCCGCGGCGGCCGGCAACCCGACCGCGATGCGCAAGCTGATCCAGCGCGGCGCGGGCGGCCTCTACCGCGTCGGGCGCACCCGTGTCGCGCCCGCCATCCGCCGCCTGGCGCAGGGCCGGTGACGGCACGGGGAAGGGCGCCGGGGTACGGCGCAGCGGTGCTGACATCGCGAGGACCGCTGCATAAGATCGAGCGACCCAACGGATCATCCACGGGAGTGCCTCAGTGAAGCGCCGCCGCACCGCACTGTCCGTCTCCGCCGCAGCGCTGCTCGCCGCCGCGGCCCCCCTGCTGACCGGGTGTTCCACCGACGCCCATCCGGGCGCGGCGGCCGTGGTGGGCGGTGAGCGGATCTCCCTGGCCACGGTGCAGTCCGAGGTCGAGGCCGTCCGCGACGCGCAGCGCGCGCGCCCGGAGGCCGACCAGCTCATCGCCGCCAGCAGCGGGCTCACCCGCGAGCGCGTCGAGTTCCTGGTCTACCTGGAAGTGCTGGAGCGGGCCGCGGCCGACGCCGGGGTGGACGTCAGCCGGCGCGAGGTGCAGGGCGCCCGCGACGAGGCCGAGCGGAGCCTCGGCGGCGCCGACGCGCTCGCCCAGGCCGCGCTGATGCCCGCCAGCGGCGCGACCCCGCTGGCGGGGGACGACCAGATCGACCAGATGCTGCGCAGCCAGCTCCTGTTCCAGGGCCTCGCGGAGGCACTGGGCGTCGCGCCGGACGCGGCGGGCGTGCAGCGGATCGCGGAGGTGCTGGCCGACACCGCCGACGAGATCGGCGTCGAGGTGAACCCGCGGTTCGGCCAGTGGGACGCGCGGCAGGTCATGCTGACCGACGCGGCCGAGCCCTGGCTGCGGGCGGCCGGCGTCGAGGAGCACGCGGTTACGCTCGACGGGTGACCACCACCCCATCCGCTCCCCCGCCCGCTCCCGCGGCTCCCCACGGCCGGATCGTTCTGCTGACGACCACCCACCGGGTGGCGCCCGGACTGCTGTCCTGGCCCGCCTGGCAGACGCTGCGCGCCGCCGGTCTGGTGCTGTGCCGGGACGCGGCGCACCCGCAGCTCCCGTACCTGAAGGAGGCCGGGGTCGCGGTCGAGACCGCCCCGGAGATCGGCGCGGAGCGGGTGGTGGCCGCGTGCGCGGGCGGGCGCGTGGTCGTGGTGCTGGCCTCGGCGGAGGGCGAGCCGCGCCTGACGGACGGACTGGCGGCGCTCGCGGGCTCCGGCCGGGCCACGGCCCTGCCCGAGCTGGAGCTGCTGCCCGGCTCGTACGACCTGCCGGGCGCGCGGCTGCTGGACCTGGTGCAGGTGATGGACCGCATCCGCGCCGAGTGCCCGTGGGCGTCGACGCGGACCAGCGCGGATCTCGCGAAGTACGGCGTCGAGGAGATGTACGAGCTGATCGAGGCCATCGAGGCGGGCGACCGGACGGAGCTACGCGAGGAGCTGGGGGACGTGCTGCTCCAGGTCGTCTTCCACGCGAGGATCGCGGCGGATGACGCGGAGGAGCCGTTCGACATCGACGACGTGGCGGGCGGCATCGTGACCAAGCTGATCCACCGCCACCCGCACGTCTTCGGCGACGAGCGCGCGGAGACGCCGGAGGACGTGAAGGCGCTGTGGCAGCGCGCCAAGGCGGCGGAGAAGCGCCGCGCGTCGGTGACGGAGGGCATCCCGCTCGGCCAGCCCGGCCTGGCCCTGGCGGCGAAGCTCGCCGCCCGCGCCCGCGCGGCGGGCCTGGAGGTGTCCCTGCCCCCGGCCCCGGCCCCGGCCGGCGATGTCGGCTACCGCCTGCTGGCCCTGGCCGCGGAGGCGGAAGCGGCCGGCACCGACCCCGAGACGGCCCTCCGCGCGGCGGCCCGGGTCTACCGCGACGCGATCCGCGCGGCGGAGCAGCCCGCCCGGTGACCGGCGGACCCGGCGGGACGTCCGGGACGAGGCGCGCACCACCGCGCCGCAGACCCGCCGCCCGCGCGGCGCCCCAGGGCCGTACAGGCAGTCACAGCCCGCGCGCCCGGAGGTGACCAGGACAACGGCGACGTCACGCGGGGCGGCACGGTCGGGTCGCCCCACGGCCCGCCCGGTGACCGTCCGGGACGAGGGCCGGGGTCAGGCCGGGAAGCCGCCGTCCGCGTCGAGTGGGGCGCCGGCGGCGCCGCGCGGGGTCCAGGGGCGCGAAGGCGGTGATGGCCCGCGCGTCCGGGCGGTCCGCTTGCCCACCGTGCCGCCGATGCCGCTGATCAGGCCGCCGTCGTCGTGGGGCGGGCGGCGCGGCAGGTGGCCGGACGCCGCCGGGGTTCCGTGCCGCACCCGGCACGTGCGGCCCGGCGGCCCGGCGGCGGTGGGAACGGCCGTGGCGTTCCGCGTCGCGCCCCGGGCGTGTCAAAACGTTTCCGCAGCGGGTACCAGGCGGTGCGGCGCGGCGCCCGTCAGCAGCGTCGTCAGGCCGCTGAGCACGTCCGGGCCCAGGTACCAGTCGCCGGTGTGGTCCACGCAGTACAGCCGTCCCGCGCGGTCCACCGCGATCAGCGCCGTGCCGCCGGTCTCCTCGCCCAGCGGGCACAGCTCGGTGCCCAGCGCGCGCCCGAGGTCGCCCAGCGTGCGCGCCCAGTGCAGGCCGCGCAGCGGGTCGATGACGACGCCGGTGGCCGCGTACTCCTGACCGGGCCCCTGCGGCGGCAGCGTCAGCTCGCCCAGTTCGGCCCATGTCTCGAACGCGGCCGGGAACAGCGTGTGCGGGTGCCCCTGCGGCGACCGGTGGCCGCTGAGCACGTCCGCCCACTGCTCGGCGCGCGCCGCGTGCCGCCGCCCCGGGCTCCAGCCCGCGACGGCCAGGGCCTGGTCGATGCTGCCCGCCGACCACGGCGCGCCCGCCGCGGGGCTGTCCGTGGCCCCGGCGGCGGAGTCGGCGCTGACGCTGCGCACGCCGAGCCGCGCCAGCAGCACCGCGCAGGAGCGGCAATGCGGGGCGTACGCGCCGTGCAGCGGGTCGCCGTCCTCGCGGATGTGCCGCGTGGTGATCCCGGCGTCCGCCAGGGCGAACCGGGCGGTGGCGAGGTCATGGGCGTCCGCCTCGGTGAGGCAGCGGGAGAGCAGGAACGCCTCGGGGCAGCGCCCGAGGTGACGCTCGCGCTGTCCGGCGCCGAGCTCCGCCAGGATGCCCGCCACGACGGGGTGGAGGTCGGGCGCGGCGGTGGCGCGGCTCGCCGTCCCGGTGAGCGCCTGGGCGCGCGCCGGCACGGACAGCGCGGCGGCCGTCGTCGGCAGAATGCCGTCGCGGCGGTGCTGGAGCACCGGGGGTACCGGGCCGTGGGTATCCGATATCACGTGCACGATCGTGCCACTGACACAGGGAACCCCTAGGCTGTCCGGCGACAGCGTGACGTAACAGCAGGGGGCGTACCGCCATGACGACAGGTCGGCTCGGGCACCAGGCCGCGCCACCGAACAGGGCCTATGCCGGACAGGTCGTGCAATTTCCCGACCCGGTCCGGGCCGCCCGGTTCCCCGACGGCGTGCGCGTGGACGCGGACGGTTTTCCCGATTTCTCGCCCTATGCCGGGGCCGCCGCGGAGATCGCCGAGCCGCCCGAGGGCTTCGGCGTGGACGAGCTGCGGCTGACCGACTACGTGTCGGCCAACGCCGCGCTCCACGCCCAGGGGCACGAGCTGTGGGCGGACCTGTCCCCGGTCGCGACGCCGCACGGCTGGACCTGGCACCACGTGGCGCACTCGCGGCGGCTGGAGCTGGTCCCGGTCGAGGTGAAGGCGCTGCTGCGGCACCACGGCGGCCTGGCGACCGCGCCCGTCGACCAGACGAAGCGCGGCACCCGCCCGCTGGCCGAGACCAAGCCGGTGCACTTCTCCGTGCCGCACGCGGTCGCCGTGCCGGAGGACCGGCTGCGGGCCGCCGAGGACCGGCTGGGGTACCGGCTGCCGGAGGCGTACCGCTCGTTCCTCAAGGCGGCGGGCGGCTGCGCCCCGGTCGGGGCCGCGCTCGACGCGGAGCTGGGGCTGCTGGTCGACCAGCCGTTCTTCACGCTGCGCGAGGAGGCCGCGGTCAACGATCTGGTGTACATCAACAAGTGCCTGCGCGACCACCTCACCAAGGACTACCTGGGCGTCGCGTTCGTGCACGGCGGCATCCTCGCCGTGAAGGTCAAGGGCGAGGACCTGGGCTCGGTCTGGCTGTGCCCGTACGACGACGCGCGGGACCGGGACGGCATGCTCCTCCAGCAGCGGGTCGACGACCTGCTGCTGCCCTGCGGCGCGGACTTCGACGACTTCCTGCTGCGGCTGGCGGGGAACCCCCCGGAGCTGGAGACGGTGGCGAATCTGATGGTGGACGGCGGATTCGCGCGCGCCGTCCCGGTGGAGGGATGAGCGCGATGGTGACGTTCGCACAGGCGCAGGAGCGCGCGGAGCGCTGGGTGAACGGCGCGGGCGGCGGTGATCCGCGCCGCGAGGTCCGGGTGCGGGAGTTCGGCCTCGGCTTCGTGGCGTGGGCCGAGGACCCGGAGGCGGGCCCGGTCGGCGGCGGCAAGCTGGTGATCGCCCGGGACAGCGGCGACACCACGCTGTGGCCCGCGCTGCCGGTCGCGGAGGTCATCCGGGCGTACGAGGAGGAGTACGGCACCTCGTCGGCCGCGCCGCCCGCCGAGCCGGAGGAGCAGCGGATCGATCTGAACGTCACGTCGTTCCTGCTGACGCCGCCGCAGTGGCTCCAGGAGGCGGCCGACCGCGCGGGCGGCGGGCCGGAGCCCGCCGGGGAGGCGGAGCCCGAGCCCGAGCCGGTGGCGGCGGAGCCGCCCCCGGCCCCGGCCC
>NZ_JBPQTQ010000012.1:0-60215 GCF_051386415.1 Streptomyces sp. URMC 129 | reverse complement strand
CCCTAGAACCCCTCCGGCCCGCCGACGGATTCGAGGGGTGGGTTGGCCGGCGGGCCGGAGGGGTTCTAGGGGCGCCGGGCCCGGGTCACAGCCGGGCCGCCGGGCGGCCGGCCGCGACGCGGCGCGCGGCGGGCAGCGGACCGGGCAGACCGGCGCCGCGGTGGCGGTGCGTCCAGCGCAGGCGCAGCGGCAGCACGGCGGACTCGCGCTGGGTGGCGAAGTCCATCTTCGAGGTGCCGTGGGCGCGTTCCTCGAAACGGATGGGGATCTCGACCACCTTGTGGCCGGCCCGCACCGCCAGGAACTTGGTCTCGACCTGGAAGCTGTACCCGGCGGACCGCACCCCCGAGAGGTCGATGTCGTTCAGGGCCGCGGCGGACCACAGGGTGTAACCGGCCGTCAGGTCGCGGATGGGCACGCCGAGCACGGTCGTCGCGTAGAGGTTGGCGCAGGCGGACAGGGCACGGCGGTGCGGGCCCCAGTCGGCGGCGAGCTGCCCGCCCGGCACGTAGCGGCTGCCGACCACCAGCCCGGCGCCCGTGGAGATGGCCGCGCCGAGCATCTCCGGCAGGTGCTCGGGGCGGTGGCTGCCGTCCGCGTCCATCTGGGCGACGTAGCCCGCCCCGGCCCGCAGCGCGGTGGTCATGCCCGCCGCGTAGGCGCGGCCGAGGCCGTCCTTGGCCGTGCGGTGCAGGACGCTCACCCGCGGGTCGGCGGCGGCGAGTCGCTCGGCCAGTTCGCCGGTGCCGTCGGGACTGTCGTCGTCCACGATCAGCAGCCGCAGGCCGGGCAGCGGCAGCGCCAGCACGGCTGCCGCCGTGCCGGGCAGCGACTCCGCCTCGTTGTACGTCGGCATGACCACGGTGAGCGGGGTGTCGGCCCACGGCGGGGGGATCTCGGTCATGTGGGGGTCACCTTTCCTCGGAGGAGCAGTCGTACAGGGTGGGCGAGCCGGTCGCGGTGCCGCCGGAGGTCTCCGGCGCCGCGCGCTCCGCGGCGCCGTACTCGGCGGGGGCGACCTCGGCGCAGGTGGCGGTCACCCACGCGGTGATCCGCGCGAGTTCGGACGTGTCGTCGCCCGTGCCCGGGGCGCCCGTGCCCGGGGCGGCGGGGCCGGAGGCGGCCGGGCCGCCTCCGATGACGGCGAAGCGCAGCTCGCCGTCCGCGACGAGCGCCTGGTACTCGGCGAGCGTGTACACCGTGGCCTGGCCGCTGAAGCCGCCGAGGGGCAGGACCGGGGTGCCGGTCGCCCGGATGTACGGCGAGGCGACCATCCAGTCGTCCGTGGAGAACGTGAAGCGCGTGCCGGGGTCGTTGTGCGCCGTCACGTAGGCGAGCAACGCCTCCTGTTCGGGGGAGAGTTCGTCGGCGACGGCGGCGCCGGGACCGCTCGCGGCCACCTGCGGCGGCGCCTGGAGCCCGCCCCGGCCCGCCTCCTCGGCGGGGCCCGCCTCGGCGTCGAAGGCCGAGCCGCCGTAGTCCTCGTCGAGCACGGAGAGAGACCAGACGGCGGGCGCGGCGTACATCGCGACGCAGCCCGCGACCAGGCCCGCCACCGCGACGCGCCGCCGCAGCCGCCGTCGCCGCCCGGCGTCGGGGGCGTCCGGGCGGGGCGTCCGGGCGGACCAGGTGAGCGCCGCCACCGCGACGAGACCGGCCGTGATCAGCAGCGGGATCAGCCAGGGCACCCAGTCCCGGTGGTCGGCGACGAGGCGGCAGGCCCACGCGGTCTGCACGGCGATCGCGGCCGTCAGCACCCAGCGGCGGCGCGCACGCCACATGGCCACGGTCCCGGCGGCGGCCAGCGCGGCGAGCGGCGGGGCGAGGACGGCCGCGTAGCCCGTGTGCGGGACGGCGTCCATGGCGCTGAGCACCCCGCCCGCGACGAGCAGCCAGCCGCCGTGCATCAGGTAGCCGCCCCTGGCCTGGTCGGCGTACGGTTCGGCGCGGCGGCGCCGGGCCAGGCCGAACGCCAGGGAGAGCAGCGCGATCGGGAACAGCCAGGCGATCTGGGTGTCGAACCGCCCGTCGACCAGCTTCAGCCAGCTCTCCGCGCCCTCGGCCCGCGCCTTGGTCTGCCCCGGCGCGGACGCGGCGGCGCCGGGGCCGGTGCCGGACGGGGCCCCCGAAGTCGGCGCGGTCGGCGCGGTCGGCGTGGTGCCCGTGTGGCTGTCCGCCGTGCTGACGGCGCCGGGCAGGTCGATCCCCATGCGGCCGACGCCGTTGTAGCCGAAGACCATGGCGACGGCGCTGTTGTTCGTCGAGCCGTCCACGTAGGGACGCGCGTCCTGCGGCATCAGCGTCATCAGCGCGACCCACGACAGCGACACGGCGAGCGTCGCCACGCCCGCCACCAGCACGTGCCGCACCCGTCGGCGGAGCGCGATCGGGGCGGTGAGCAGGTAGGCCAGGCCCAGGGCCGGGACGATCAGCCACGCCTGCATCATCTTGACCTGGAAGCCGAGGCCGATCCACACCCCGGCGAGCAGCAGCGGGCGCAGCCGCCCGTCCCGCACCGCCCGCTGGAACTGGTCGGCCGCGAGCACCAGGCACATCGTCAGCGGCCCGTCGATCAGCGGGTGCCCGAACAGCGAGGCGAGCAGCGGCGTGAGGGTGATCAGCACGGCGGCGAGCAGCCCGGCCGCCGGACCCTGCCAGCGGCGCACCATCCGGTACGTCACCAGCACGGTCACGACGCCCGCGACGCAGTGCGGCAGGGTCAGGGACCACTGGCTGTAGCCGAAGACGCGGGCGGATATCGCCTGCGGCCACAGGAAGCCGCCGATCTTGTCGAGGGTGACGGCGGCCGACGGGTCGAACGACGTGAACAGGAACGCCGTCCAGCTCTCCGTCATGGAGCGGGCGGCGGCGCTGTAGTAGAGGGCGTACCCGCTGGTGGTGATGTTCCAGGCGTAGAGCAGCGCGGCGAGCGCGGCGACGGCCAGCAGCGCGGGCCGCGCCCAGGGGGGCTGCCCGGCCGGTGACCGCCACACCTGCCGCCGCGGCGGGGGGTGGTGCGGCCGGTGCGGGGGCGCCCGTGGCGCCGGGGGCGAGGTCGGTGGTGATGGTGCCGGGGGAGGACATGGTGGGGGGAAGGGACCTTCCGGTGGATCGGACAGCCGGGCGGATGAGCGGGGGCGGACGCGGGGCCGGTGACGCCGTCAGGACCGGGCGCGGTCGGCGGGGCGGGGGGTGCCGCGCGTCACGACGGTCCCGGGTCTCCTCTCGGTGAAGACCCAGCGGCGGTACGACCAGTACCGGAAGACGGTGCCGAGCCCGGTGCCCACGACGTTGGCCGAGAGGTTGTACGCGAGCGGGCCGTCCAGCCCGAGGCCGTAGCGGGTCACGGCCAGGCACAGCATCGCGATGCCCAGGCCGACCGCGTTGAGGAGGAAGAAGACCGGGTAGCGCCGCCGGGCGTCGCCCAGGTCGCGGTGGCGGAACGTCCAGTACCGGTTGCCTGCGTAGGCGACCAGGGTCGCGGCGACCGTGGCGCACGCCTTGCTGGTGAGGGGACCGAGGCCGAGGCCGAAGGCGAGAGCGTTGCCGCCCGCCACGTCGACGACGTAGGAGACGCCGCCGACGACGCCGAAGGCGCTCAACTCGGCGGCCCTGGCCCGGACATGCTGACGGAGCCGCAGCCCGACGGGCGGGCGCGGCATCCGGGGAGGCGCGGGACTGAGAGTGCTCATCGGCTGCGAGTGTGCGCCCCGCCGCTGTGAACGGCCTGAACTTCCCTGTGAGTTCTCTGAGAGCCGCCCCGCGCGCCGGGCCGGTCCGGCGATCCGGCGCACCTGGCCGTCATGGGCAGATCGTCCGGAGCAGCTCGTGGCGAGCGGGGCGCAGGGAGCGAGCCGGGCGAGCCGTCGGGGCCGGACGACATGGCGGCGCTGACGGGTGGTCGGCGGAGGGGGTGGCGACTGGTTCGGCACGATCCCGCTGCCGTCACCGCGGGTGGCGCTCGTCGCCGGGGACGTCATCGGGCACGCCCTGCACGCCACCACCGCCACGATGGGGCGGCTGCGCACGGCCGTGCGGACGCCGGCCGATCCGGAGCCGGACCCGGGGGAGCTGCTCGCCCGTCTGGACGACCTGGTGCGGCGGCCGGCCGCCGGGACCGAGCCGCGGCACCGCGGCACCGCGACAGCGTCGGCGGCGTCGGCGGCGCGTGCCGGTACGCCGTCCGGGACCCCGTCTCGCGCCACTGCGCGCCGGCCGCCGCTCGGGGGTGGGCGGCATGCCGTTCGAGGGGCGGAGGCGGCGCTCGAACCCGGCGGCGTCCTCGCCCTCGGCGCCAACGGGCTGACCGGGCCGAGGAGTCCGGACGTCGACGAGGGGACCCGGCGACCCGGCCTCCGTGGGCGAGGTCCGCAAGGCCGTGCTCCGGCAGCTCGACGCGTGGGGACGGGACGACCTGGGCATCGGCACCGAGCTGATCGTCCGCGAGCCGCTCACCCACGCCGTCCGCCACGCCGAGGGCCCGTACCGCGTGCGGCTGCTCCGCGCCCACGTGCTGGTGTGCCAGGTGTCCGACCGCGGCACCACCCAGCCCCGCCCGCGCCGCGTGGCGCGGCTCGCCGAGCGCCGGGGCGGCCGGTACGGGCGCGCGGGGAAGACCGTCCGGGCCGGACAGCCGCCCGCCGGGCGGTGACGCGCGGCCCGGCTCAGGCCCCGGTCAGGCCCCGGTCTTCGTGTCGATCTCGGTGATGAGGGCCTCGACGCGGGTCCTGATCGCGTCGCGGATCGGGCGGACGGCGTCGAGGCCCTGGCCCGCCGGGTCCTCCAGTGCCCAGTCGAGGTAGGTCTTGCCGGGGAAGACGGGGCAGGCGTCGCCGCAGCCCATGGTGATGACGTAGTCGGACGCCTGGACGGCCTCGGTGGTCAGCACCTTCGGGGTCTGGGCGGAGATGTCGATGCCCACCTCCTTCATCGCCTCGACGGCCGCGGGGTTGACCTGCTCGGCCGGGAGGGACCCGGCGGAGCGGACCTCGACGCGGTCGCCGGCGAGGTGGGTGAGGAAACCGGCGGCCATCTGGGAGCGCCCGGCGTTGTGGACGCAGACGAACAGCACGGAGGCGGCGGGTGTGGCGGTCATCGGCTCTTCCTTCGGCGGGAGTTCGGCGGGAAAACGCGGGAAATCGGCGGGAAACGGCGCACGGCGGCCCGGGCCTGGCATCACCGTCCACTGATGTGACAGTATCAGCTCATGCTGACGTCAGTCGATACTGATCTGATCCGGGCCCTGGCCGACCCCCTGCGGCTGCGGATCGTCGCCCTGCTGGCCCGGGAGACCCTGTGCACGACGCACCTGGTGGCGGAGACCGGCGCCAAGCAGACCAACCTCTCCAACCACCTGCGCGTGCTGCGCGAGGCCGGAGTGGTGGAGACCGAGCCCTGCGGCCGGTTCACCTACTACCGGCTCAGGCCCGAGGTGCTCGACGGCCTCGCGGGCCGGTTCTCCGGCCTGGCCGCCACCGCCCGCGAGCACGCCGAGCGCAGACGCGCCTGCCCCTGACCACCCCCACCGACGACAGACGCCCACCCGAGGAGCCCCCGATGACCGCTGCCGACGTCCGGACCGAGCCCGCCGACCCCACCGGGCCCGCGCCCGCGCCCGGCGCGACACCGCCGCGCGTGCCGCTGCCGCGCCGCGCGGCGGCCGAACTGGTCGGCACGGCGGCCCTGGTGGCGGTGGTGATCGGCTCGGGCATCCAGGCCACCGGGCTGACCGACGACGTCGGCGTCCAGCTCCTGGCCAACGCGCTGGCCACCGTCTTCGGCCTCGGCGTGCTCATCGCCCTCCTCGGCCCGGTCTCCGGCGCGCACTTCAACCCCGTGGTCACCCTGGCCGAGTGGTGGACCGCCCGGCGCGGCGGGCCCGGCGTCACCGCCCGCGAGGCCGCGCTCTACATACCGGCCCAGACCGCCGGGGCGATCGGCGGCGCGATCCTGGCCAACGCCATGTTCGACCTGCCGGCCGTCGAGTGGTCCGCGCACGAGCGGTCCGCCGGGCACCTGCTGCTGGGCGAGGTCGTGGCGACCGCCGGGCTGGTGCTGCTGATCTTCGGCCTCGCCCGCACCGGCCGCCTGGCCCTGGCCGCACCGGCCGTGGCCTCCTACATCGGCGCGGCGTACTGGTTCACCTCCTCGACCTCCTTCGCCAACCCGGCCGTCACCGCCGGGCGCGCCTTCAGCGACACGTTCGCGGGCATCGACCCCGCCTCGGTGCCCGGCTTCGTCGGCGCGCAACTCCTCGGCGGCGTCGCGGGCCTGGCCCTGGTCGCCCTCGTCTTCGGCCGCCGCGCCGGGAGTTGAGCGGGGCAATACACTTCCCGGAGACGGGGGAAGCGTCGCCGGACGGGGGGCCGTGGAGTGGCATCGACCGCGTATCCGCCACGGGTGTTCATCAGCCACAGCTCGCGGCTGCGCACCCCCTCGGAGCTGCGCCCTGGGGACACCCTCAACAGGCACCGCCACCGCAAGAAGTTCGTCGCCACCCTGCTGCGCCTGCTGGAGACCGGGCTGACGGCGGCCGGGTTCGAGGTGTGGATCGACCGCGGCCGGCTCCCCCCGGGCGAGCCGTTCGACCCGAAGATCCACGTGGCCCTGCAACGCTGCGACATCGCGGTGTTCCTCATCGACCTCGACGCGCTCGACGCCGCCTACGTCCGCAAGGAGGCCACCATCCTGATGTGGCGGCTCCAGATGGGCGACACCCACGTCGTGCTGCCCGTGCTGCTCGGCGGCGTCACCGAACGGGACCTCGCCGCCAGCGGCCTCGGCGCCCCGGTCGGCCTCGACACCCTGGTCACGCTGCGGCCCGCCACCACCAAGCTCAACCGGACGGCGGCCGAGACGGTCGCCCGGGAGGTCACCGAGGCGCTCACGCACCGCCTCCCCGAGGCGCCGCCACCGGCCGCCGCCACCCCCGCCGCCCGCTGGATCCACGACTTCGCGGAGTACATCTCCGGCATCTCGGAGGAGCGGCTGTGGCGGGTGGCGGAACGCCTCGGATTCGGCCCGGACGACTGGGCGCGGGCGCGCGAGGACCCCCACCTTGCGGTGGCCTCCGCCATGCTGGGCGCCGACCTCGCCCCGGCGTCCCAGGCCATCGTGCAACTCGCGGATCTGATCGACGAGGAGGGCGCCCGGACCCGCGTGGTACGCCGCGCGCTGCCGCTGTGGGTCGACCTCGACGCGGCCAAGATCGTCGCCGACGTCACGAAACTCCCCGCCCACCGCAGGGTCCTCGCCCTCACCACCCCCGCGCTGCGCCTCGCGGAACACGTCGTCCAGCGCGCCACCTGCGCGGCACCCGAATACGCCACGCAGCGCCTGCCCGACGCCGTCGGGGAGGCCGCCCACGCCGAGCTGCTGGAGCGCTACGACACCACCCTGCGCCGGCTGCTGCACCTGTCCGCGCGCGACTCCCCGGACGAGATCGCCGCCGAACTCGACTCCCTGGGCGGCGGCGTCTTCGTCCTGCTCCGCTGCGAGAACCTGCGCCCCGGCACCGCGGCGAGCGTGCTCGGCGCCCTGCGCGGCCGATTTCCCGGCGTCGTTTTCGTCGCGCTGGCCAGGAAGGAGAGCCTAGTGTGGCAGCAACTCGACGCGCCGCAGGCGTATCGCGGGCTGGACGACGGCCAGGAGCGCAGCGCCCGCAGGTACGTCAGCCGGACGGCGAAGCTGATAGGGGAGGACATCGCCGTTGACAGTGACGACTAGACCAGTGGTGAGCCGCCGATGAGCGGCGAGTCCGGGCTCGATGAGCTGCTGGCGGCGGTCGACGGGCTGCCGACCGTCCCGCCGGACGCGAGCGGGGTACCGCGCCGCGGCGACACGCGGGACGGGCGCGTCTACGTCACCTCGCCGGAGATCGTCACGGCGGTCAAGGTCGCGCTGGTGACGGGCCGTCCGCTGCTGCTCTCCGGCGCGCCCGGCTGCGGCAAGTCCAGCCTGGCCGGCTATCTGGCCCGTCATCTCGCCCTGGACTACTTCGAGTTCACCGTGACCGACAGCGCCGACCCGCAGCACCTGCTGTGGCGGATGGACACGGTCCGCCGGCTCAACGACGCCCAGCTCGGGCTGCTGAACGCCGAGCGCGGCCGGGACCTGGCCCACCCCTACCTGGAGCCGGGCCCGCTGTGGTGGAGCCTCAGCCCGGAGACCGCGCGGCTGCGCGGTGCCCCGCCCGGCGCGGCCGGACCGGACGGCTTCGTCCCCGCCGCCCCGCCCGTCCAGTTGCCGGACCACACCCCGGCCAGGCCCGGCGCCGTGCTGCTCATCGACGAGATCGACAAGGCCGACAGCTCGTTCTGCAACGGGCTGCTCGTCCCGCTCGGCAGCCGGCAGTTCTTCGTCCCGCCCATCGAGACCCTGGTGCGGGCCGACGAGGGGCGGCTGCCCGGCAGCCCGATCGTCCTCATCACCACCAACAACGAGCGCGACCTGCCCGGCGCGTTCGTCCGCCGCTGCGTGGCCCTGTCCATCCCGCCGCCCGACGCGGACAGGCTGATCGAGATCGCCGGCCGGCACTTCGGCGGCCAGGACCTGCCCGAGGAGGCCCGGCAGCAGATCGCCCTGCTCGCCAAGCGCGTCACCGGCCAGGAGCACCGGGAACAGACCGGCCGGCCGGCGAGCACCGCGGAGTTCCTCGACCTGGTGCAGACCCTGCTCGCCCTCGGGATCGGCCTGGACAGCGAGGAGTGGTCCACGGTCGAGCAACTCATCATCGAGAAACGGGACGTCCGCAGCTCCAGGCTGCTGGAGTGGTAGCGATGGAGCTCGCCGACGCGCTCAGGATCCTCGCGAGGAGCCGGCACTTCGAGGGCGCGGAGCTGGACCTGGCGCTGTCCTACGTGGGCTGTGCCCGCTCCGCCGGGCCGGGCGGGGCGGCACCGGCCGCCGCCGACCCCGACGCCGCGGGCGACGAGCCCGGGGCCGGGGCGCCCGCGGACGACGCGCTGCTCACCCGCGGCCGGACCGACGGCTGGTCCCTGCTCAGCGACGCCGAACTCGACGCCGCGGCCGTGGACTGGGACGACACCGCCCGGGGGCCGGGCGAGCCGGGCGGCGCTCCCGGCCCGCACGGCCGGCGCCCCGGCGCCCGGCACCGCCGCGCGCGCACCCCCGATCCGCGCCACATCACCCCGTTCGTCCTGGACGGCGACCGCGTGCCGGCCCCGGCCCCCCGGTACGACCCCGTGCCGCCGCCGCTCCCGGCCGACGCCCCGGCCCCGGCGTCCGCCACCCACTCCGTGATCGACCCGCGCACCGCCGCCACCACCCTGCACACGCTGCTGAAGCGGCCGGTGCGCGGCGCCGAGATCGACGTCGACGAGCTGGTCCGGCAGCTCGCCCTGGCCCTGCCGGTCACCCGGGCCCCGCGGCTGGAGCAGGACCAGACCGGCCCGCCGCTGCATCTGCTGTACGACACCAGCCTGTTGATCGGCCCGTACGCCGGTGACGTGCGGCAGCTCGTCCTCCTGGTGCAGGGCCTGTTCGCGGCCGGGGGGCTCCAGGTCCGCGCCTTCCGGGGCAGTCTGCGCGGCGGCTGCGGCAGCGGCCCGGTGTGGACCTGGCGGCCGTTCCAGATTCCCGCCCGCCCGTCCACGGTCCTCCTCATCAGCGGCAGCTTCGGCGACAACCTGCCGCAGCGGGGCCGCGAGCTGGAGGAGTTCACGGCCGAACTCCAGCGCAAGGGCCACCACGCCCGCGTGCTGTGGCTGGGCGACCCGCCCGGCCTGCGCGAGGCCGGCCGCACGACATGGCGGGTGATCAGGACATGACGGCAGGCGGGGACCCGGCCGGCCTGCTCTCCCCGGAGCTGCGCCGCCGTCTGGAGGAGCCCCTGGCGGGCGTCACCGACCCCGGACTGCTGGTCCTGGCCGCCGCCCTGTGCACGCCGCCGCTCGTCCCGTACCGCCTGCTGCGCCGCATGCGGCGGGCGCTGCTGCCGCCCGGCACCCTCGGGGTGGAGGGCGTCCTGTGCTCCGCGTGGTTCGTGGAGAGCGCCGCGGCCGACGGCTTCGCCCTCGACCCGGGCTTCGTCACCGCGCTGCGCGGCAGGCTGCGCCGGGCGCTGGCCGACGACGGCCTGGCCGCGGACCGGGAGGCGCTGCGCGGCCTGATCGAGGACGAGACGGCCGCTCTCGCGCCGCTGCTGCGGCTGGAGGAGAGCCTGTGCTGGGCGTACGTCACCGAGCCGGACTTCGGGCCCGTCGTCAACCGCATCCTGACGCGGGTCGTCCACTCGGTGGCGCGGGACCACCGCACCCGGATCCTGACCTGGGTGGCGGGGGCGTTCTCGCGGCTGCCGGCCGACGTGTTCACCGGCTCGGCGGCCTGGGTGCTCGCCCAGCTCTGCGGCGCGGCCGGTCTGCCCCGGCCGAAGCTCGACTGGCCCGCCGGGGGCGTCGACGACGAGTTGCTGCACGACGCGATGGCGCTGCTGCCGGACACGCTGCTGGGTCTGCACCGGGACGGCGAGACGCTGGAGATCGGCCTGATCGGCGGGCGCCGCCGGGTGGCCATCCCGGTGCCCGCCGTGACGCCGAAGCTGGTGACGGTGGTGCGGCACGGCGCGGAGCCGGTGACGACGCGCATGGTGGTGGACCTGTCCACCGGGCCCGTCCGCGTTCCCACCGGCCGCGCGGCGGTCGACATCCGGGACATGAGCGGCCGGGTCTACCGGCTGGCCGAGTTCGCGGCGGACACGGAGACCGCGCCGGAGGACGCCGACGTCGCGGAGACCCTGGCCGAGCTCGACCGCCGCTGGCGGGCGCGGCAGACGTTCGCCGCCGACGTCACCCGCGTGCTGCCCAGCGGCAAGGGACTCATCGTCTCCTTCCCGGAGTTCCCCGGCTGCACGGCGCTGCTGCCGGCGAGCCGGGCGCACGTGCGGCAGGCGTTGAGCCAGCTCGTGGACCGGCGGGTCCGGGTCCGGGTCATCAACATGGACCGGCCGCTGCAGCGGGTCGTCGTGGAGCGGGTGCCGGGGCAGTGGAGCAGCGGCACCCTTCAGGTCGGCACCCGGTTCCGCGGTCCGGTCACCAACAAGGTGTCGTTCGGCGTCTTCGTCTCGTTCGCGGAGGCGGCCGGGCTGGAGGAGATCGACTTCGACGGGCCCCGGCTGGACGGCCTGGTCCACCGCACCGAGCTGGAGTGGTCCCACGAGTGGAGCGACGCCCGGGAGTTCCCGGTCGAGCTCGGGGACCTCGTCGACGTCCACGTGCTGGACATCGACGCCGAGCGGCAGCGGGTCACCCTGTCGTTCAAGCGCACCCGGCCCGATCCCTGGGACGTCACGCTGTCGCGGGTCCACGTGGGCGACCGGATCACCGGGCCGGTGGTGCGGGTCCTGCCGTTCGGCTGGTTCGTCCGGGTGGCGGAGGGCGTCGACGCGCTGCTGCACCCGTCCGAGGCGCCGGAGGGCAGCGAGTTCCCCGTCGGGTCGGAGATCTCCTGCTGGGTCCTGGCCGTCGACCCGGAACGGCGGCGGATCTCGCTCACGCTGCGCCCCCCGCCGTGGCCGGACGCTGCCTGACGCCGGGCGCCCGCTGTCCGGGCGCCCGCTGTCCGGCGCGCGCGAGCGGGCCCCGCCGGGCGTGAACCGGCGGGGCCCGCCCGCGTCATCCCGCCCGCGTCATCCCGGCCACGTCAGCCGGTCAGCCGTGCGGTCGGTCACCGTCGGTCATCCGGCGTCCGGGACGGGGTCGCAGGCGCCGTCGATGAAGGTGATGGAGCCGGCGCCACCGCCCTCGGTGAGGATCACCGTGTCCCCGTCGTCCAGGTGGTAGGTGAAGTCCTCCGCCTCGCCGCCGGTCGTGCCCTGTTCCCCGTCGCCGGGCTCCCCGCCGTCGGGGGCGTGGGCCCGCGCCACCTCCGGACCGATCACCGTCGCCCCGCCCGCGACGCTGGTGAAGGCCGCGGTGTCGGCGCCGGGCGGGGGCGGCGGCAGCTTCCCGGGGGCCCCGGGCGCGGCATCGTCGTCGAACGGCCGGCAGAGGTAGCCCTCCGGCGGGTTGGAGACGGTCGCCACCCCGGCGTCCCGCAGCATCCGGGCGAACTCGTCCACCTCCTCCGCGCCCTCGGGCCACTGGGAGATGTGCACGACGATGCCGCCGTCACCGGTGCGCTCCACCGCGTAGGCGGGGGTGCCCGCCCCGCCGGGCAGCAGGACGAAGGCGGCGGCCACGGCGGCGGCGCCCGCCAGGCCCAGCCCGGCCCGGCCCGGGGTCACCAGCCGGCGGCGGGCCGCCGGCCGGCGCTCCCCGGCGGCGGCCAGCGCGACTTCGCGCTTCAGTTCGGTCAGCAGACGGTCCTCGAAGGTCGTGGTCATGATTCGCTCCCGGAGTACGAAACGATCGGGTGGCCGGCCGGGGACGCCTGCGCGGCGGCGCGCAGCGTCCGGCGTGCGCGGTGCAGGCGCACCCGCGCGGTGACGGACCGGATGCCCAGCGCCGCGGCGGCCTCCGCGACGGTGAGCTGGTCGGCGACGATGAGTTCCATGACGGCCCGTTCCCCCTCGGGCAGGTCCGCGAGGGCGGCCAGCGCCCGGCGGCCGTCGCTCTGCGCGGCGAGCTTGTCCTCCAGCCGCGCGATGTCGTCCGGCTCCAGCAGACGGCGCCCGGCGATGCGGCCGGTGAGGAGCGACTCGCGGGCGGCGCGGCGCCGTTCGGCCGAGGCGACGTTGCGCGCCACGCCGTACAGCCAGGCCCGCTCGCTGCCCCGCTGCGGCCGGTAGGTGTGACCGGAGTCGATCACCGCGAGGAACACCTCGGCGGTCAGGTCGGCCACCGTGTGCGGGTCCGCCACACGGCGCGCGATGAACCCCGTCACCGCGTCGATGTGGCGCCGGTAGAACTCTTCGAACGCGCCCGGGTCCCGGGCCGCCGCGGCGGGCCCGCCCCGGCTCCTGTTGCTCATGTTCACGCGAGTGTTCACGCGAGGGTGTCCTCTCCTGGTCCTGCCTGACACCTGTACTTGGCAGGACGCGGGAGAAGCGTTACCGACGCGCTCAGCCCGGCTGTCCGGCCGGGGCCAGGCCGGCGGACGGGAACGAGCCGGGCCGGGCGGTCGTCGGCCTCCGGCTCGCGGACGAGCGGCAGCACCCGGGACCCGAAGTACGCGACCTCCTCCTGGCGGTGGAGGAAGCCGAGCAGGACGGCGATCTGCTCGGGGGTGCCGATCAGGCCGGTGCGGAACCCGTCGTGGTACTGCACCAGGTTCTCGTACGTGGAGTCCTGCCACGTGCCCTTGCCGTCGGCGGTCGGCGGGCCCGCCTGCCGGACGGCGGCCCCGAAGCCCTCGACGGCCTCGGTGTCCGCGCGGGCGACGATCTCGCGCGGCACCTCCGCTCCCGGGCGAGGACCTGCTCCGTGATGTCGGACCCGGCCGTGAAGACGCCGCGCACCCGGCCGGACGGATCGCGCATCGGTGACATGGTGACCGCCCAGGTCGTCACCCGGGGGTCGCCGGGGGTCGGTGCGGACACCTCGTAGCGGATCGGCTCCCCGGTCCTGCCCACGGCGCAGCACGTCCACCACCGAGTCCGAGAAGGCCGGCGCCGAGGGCTCCCGACCGGCCTGGGCCCGCAGGCGCACGTCGTCCACGACGTCCCCGGGCACCTCCCGGCCCGCCGGTCCGAGCAGCCGCCGGGGCGCGGCGTTCATCCGCGGGATCCGTCCGTCGAGGCCGTGGACGGCCGGGGTGAGCGGGGAGTCCGCGAAGGCCCACGCCACCATCGCGGACTCCTCCGGCGCGGCCGTCAGGAACCCCTGGTACCCGCCCGCGCCGTCCACCAGGGGCAGCGCCCGCGCGCTCGTCCTCACCACCCCGCCGTCCCGGTGCCGCAGTGCCAGCGGGCCGCTCCAGCCCCAGGGCCCGGCCACACAGCGGCGGACGAGTTCCGAGACGTCCTCCGCGAGCAGGCCGGCGCCCGGGGTCCCGACGGCGTCTTCCGTGGCGACGCGAGCAGTTCCGCCGCCCCCGGCTCCACGCCGTGACGACGCCCCGGGGGTCCACCGCCGCCGACGCGACGGCGCCGGGCACCACGAAGGCGCTGTCCGCCTCCCGTGGCCCGGACGGTCGGTCCATCGGCGCTCATCCTCACCACCGCGGACGCCGTCCGCCGTGACACGCGCGGAGGATCGCCGCGCTGCCGCCGACGACGACGGTCAGCGCTCCTCGCCCGGCCGTCGGGGTGACAGCGCCGGGCCGCCGGTCCGGGCTCAGCCGGGCGCGGGGCCGGGGACGCGGACGGCGAGGAGGGCGACGTCGTCCTCGTTGGCGTCGGGGCGGACCCGGGCCAGCAGCCGGTCGCAGAACGCGTCCAGGGAGTGGTGGGCCAGGGCGCTGGCCTCCCGGCGGAGGCGGGTCAGGCCCTCGTCGATGGAGGTGCCGGGGGACTCGACCAGGCCGTCGGTGTAGAACACGAGCGTGGACCGGGGCGGCAGCGTGGCGGTGGCGTCGGCGCGGTGGGCGGTGATGCCGGTGCCGAGCAGCAGGGAGGAGCCGGCTTCGAGGAAGTGCGACCGCCCGTCGGGGTCGATGAGCAGCGGCGGCGGATGCCCGGCGTTGGTCCAGCACACCTGCCACCGGCCGTCCGCCGCCCGCTTCATCCGGGCGAACACCAGGGTGGCCATCGACGCCTCGGCCAGGTGCACGACCGCCCGGTCGAGCCGGTCGACGACCTTGCTCGGCGGCTCCTCGTGGGACCACGCGTAGGCGCGGAGCATGTTGCGCACCTGCGCCATCCCGGCGGCGGCGTCGAGGTCGTGACCGACCACGTCGCCGATCGCCAGGGCGGTCGCCCCGTCGGACAGCACGAACGCGTCGTACCAGTCGCCGCCGACCTGGGAGGCGAGCGGCGCGGGGACGTAGCGCGCGGTCATCGCGAGGCCCGGCACGCGGGGCAGCTGCGGCAGCAGATGCCGCTGCATGGTCTCCGAGACCCGCCGCTGCCGCTGGTAGAGGCGCGCGTTGTCCAGCGCCAGCCCCGCCCGGCGGGCGATGTCGTTGAGCAGGGACAGCTCGGCGCCGCCGAACGCGCCGGGCCGGGTGGAGCGGCCCAGGGTCAGGGCGCCGAGCACGTCCCGCAGGCCGCGGATCGGCGCGATGGCCGCGGAGTGCATGCCGGTGGCCCGGAACAGGGCCTGCTGCGCGACGGCGATGCCCGAGTCAGGCGGCCCCTGGTAGTTCTCCGGACCGGCCAGGGACGGGGCCGCGCCGCGCAGCGCCCGGGACAGGGGCATCGGGGACTCCTGCGGCACGGGCGGCATCGGGCCCTGGAGGTCCTCCCGGTTGACCAGGACGCCGTCCTCGTGGCCGACCACGGCGGTGCGCCAGACCTCCTCCTGCTCGGTGATCAGGTCGATCACCACCCAGTCCCCCAGCCGTGGCACCAACAGCCGGACCAGCCGCCGCAGGGCCTCGTCGATGTCCAGGGTGGAGGTGAGGAGCGTGGTGGTCTCCGCGAGCAGCGCCAGCCGGTCCAGCTCGGACAGCGGCACGGACGGGTCGCTCCGCTCCCAGTCGGTGCCGCCGACGCCCACGGCGGCCCCGGAGCCCCCGCCGGGGACGGTCTCGTGGAAGACGACCAGCGCGCCCACCGTCTCCTCGCCGATCCGGCACGGGGTGACCAGCCACGCCATCGGCAGCGGGGTGCCGTCCCCGCGCTCGAACCAGCCCTCGTCGGCCTGCACGGTCCGGCGGCCGAGGAAGGCGTGCATCATCGGGCACTGGGCGCGGGGGAGGGTCTGCCCGGTGCTGTCGCGGTGCAGCAGGTCGTGCGCGTCCTCGCCGAGCAGGTTCCCGGCGCTCCGGCCCAGCAGCGCCTCGGCGCGGGCGTTCACGTCGATGATCCGGCCGCGGTCGTCCACCACGTACATCCCGAGGTCGGGGAGGTCGGGCAGCCCGCCGAGCAGGTCGGCCCGCTGGGCGGGACGCCTCGGACCGGCTCTCCCGTCGTCGTCCGGAACGGTCATGACCGCGCCGCCTCCCGCTGCCCGCTCGAAGCTCCCTGTGCCGGAACACCTTGCCACGGAAAGCGGGGGCGGTGGCCCGGTCCCGGAACCCGGGTATCGCGCCTCGCCGGTCGCGGCCCGGTGCAACGGGCCGGTCCGCGGGCCCGGCGGCGGAGCCGCACGGGTGAAGGGGCGATCCGGGCGAAACGTGCTTATGGTGCTGAATACCCCCCTCGTGGGGTGACCGGGGGTGACGGACACCCGGCCCGCCGCGTCGGGCAGCCGCCCGCACAGGAGGCACACATGCGAAAGTCCACCTGGGTCCTCACGGGCTCGGCAGCCCTGCTGCTGGCGGCCTCGGCCGTGACCC
Organism: Streptomyces sp. URMC 129; assembly: GCF_051386415.1. Taxonomy (NCBI): domain Bacteria; kingdom Bacillati; phylum Actinomycetota; class Actinomycetes; order Kitasatosporales; family Streptomycetaceae; genus Streptomyces; species Streptomyces sp. URMC 129. The sequence continues at coordinate 43,880 of NZ_JBPQTQ010000012.1, read as the reverse complement.
GGCTGGCGGTCTACCCGGCCATCGACCAGGTCCCGTCCGACCTCGACGTCACGCTCGCCTACGAGGGGAAGGCGTCCCTGCTCAACGCCTCCGCCCTGGAGTCCGGCGATCTGGCCGACGCGTTCCTGCGGGACGTGCCCGTGACCGTGGACCGCCGCGTCAAGGTCGAGGACACCAGCGGTGACACGGCGACCGTCTCCGACCGGCAGACCCTGAACGGCCCCGACGGCGAGCAGCTCGCCGACGTCAGGAACCGCTGGGCCCTGGACCGCCGCGACCTGGACGACCGGCCGGTGCCGGAGGGCAGCGACGCCGAGCCGCACCGCGGGCTGGTGATCGGATGGCCGCTGGACCCGGAGCAGCGGGACTACCGGTGGTGGGACTTCGCCACCGGCACCGAGGTGGACGCCGTCCACGACGGCACCGAGTCGGTGGCGGGCCGCACTGCGTACGTGTACCGGATCCGGGCCGAGGGGCCGCTCACCGACCCCGACCTCTCCGCCGACCTGCCCCCGGCGCTGCCCAAGGAGGCCGTGAGCGGCATCGCCGCCGCCCTCCCGGCCGACCAGCGGCCGGAGGCCGCCGGGCTCGCGGCGCTGCCCGACACCGTGCCGCTCACCTACACGTCCACCACCGACCTGCGGGTCTGGGTCGACGCGGACACCGGCGTCGTGGTCGACACCGAGCAGCGCCGCGTCCTGGTCGCCCACACCACCGACGAGGCCGGGGCGGTGACGCTGTTCCCCGTCTCCGACGTGGACGTGCGCCTCACCGGCGACAGCGTGCGGGACCGGGCGGACTACGCCGAATCCGCCGCCCGCGCCCTGTGGCTGGTGGGCACTGTCCTGCCCCTGGCGCTGCTCGTGCTCGCCCTGCTGCTGCTCGCGACGGTGGCCTGGCGCGCCCGCAAGCGGCGGCTCTAGCCGCCTCGCGGAGAGCGGTCAGGGCCGGGCGCTCCGCTTGTGGGCGCCCGGGTGGGCGTGCCGGGCCGGGCCGCCGAGCGTCATCTGGCGGACGATCTGCTGGAACGCGGCGAGGGCGGAGATCGGCGGGATGCCCGCGACGGCGACGCCGGTCACGGTCATCGGCGCCTGGGAGACGCACAGGACGACCGCGAAGCCGGAGAACACCATCACCACCGACCAGGAGTGCTTGGTGTGCCGCTGGTACAGGGCGGCGCGCAGGATCGACAGGGACGCCACCAGCCACGGGCCGTAGATCAGCAGCGGCCAGCAGGACGTCAGGGCGGGGGAGGTGGCGGAGGCCGCCGCGTCCCGCAGCGGGTCGTAGGAGACGAGCCCGCCCAGCACGCTGAGCATGGCGACCAGCGCGGTGGCCAGGGCCGCCAGCAGCAGGCTGACCCAGCGCAGATACCGCAGGCGGGACCACTCGACGCGGCGCGCGGCGGGCTCCCGCCGCCGGCGGTGCCGGGCGGCGGGGTTCTCCCGGGAGGACCGGGGCGCCGGGATGCCGACCACCCGGGTGCCGGCGGCGGGGGCGCGCAGCCGCCGGGTGCTGTCCCAGTCGTCGTCCAGCCACCCGCCCATCAGCGCGGCGTCGGCATCGGCGTCGGGCCCGGGATCGGGCCAGGTCAGCAGATGTGTCTCGTCCGCCGCGGTCCACGGGCAGACACGGGGGTCGTGTGTCACGTGTGCGGGCCCCCTTTCCGCTCGGGGCGCGGCTCGTGCGCGGAGTGTGGCAAGGTCATACGTCGCCAACGAGACCTTTGCCCGGTGGATATGGCTTTCGGTCGTTCATCCTTCCTTCGTGGGGTTTGCGGGCTCTTGGTGCCTCGTGTCTCCCTCTCGGGTGCGGCGTGTCGAGGTGCGCGCGGGCGCCGTGCGGGTCGTCCCGGCGGACGGTTTACGGTCGGGGCGTGCCCACGATCGCCCGACCGGAAGGCTCCGCCGTGCTCGTCGCCCGCTCCGTCGCCCTCTTCGCCGTCGCCGCGCTCTTCGAGATCGGCGGCGCCTGGCTGGTCTGGCAGGGCCTGCGCGAACACCGCGGCTGGGTCTGGACCGGCGCCGGAGCCGTCGCCCTCGGGCTCTACGGGGTGGTGGCCACGTTCCAGCACGACGACAACTTCGGCCGCGTCCTGGCCGCCTACGGCGGGATCTTCGTCGCCGGGTCGATCGCGTGGGGCGTCGTCGCGGACGGCTACCGCCCCGACCGCTGGGACCTCGCCGGCGCGGCGGTGTGCCTGGCCGGGATGGCACTGATCATGTACGCACCCCGCGGCCACTGAAACCACCGCCGCACCGGGCGGGCCCCCCGTTCGCCGCCCCATGAAGGTCCCATGAGGGCCCCATGAAGGCCCCGGCCACGTAGGAGCCACGTGACCGGAGCCTTCCCGCCCCCCCTTCGGGCGAGACCACGGTAAGGAACGGGCGGGCGGGCGGACCAGGGTGCACGGTGCGCGATTCCGGCCGCCGGGTGTGCACGGTGCTCAACCGGCGGGCGCGGCACCCGTGATGGTCAGGGCGTGGACCAGGTCGTGGACGCCGGAGCCGGTGGTGAGCAGGTCGCGGTTGAGCAGGCGCTCGGCGGTGCGGAGGCGGGCCCGGACGGTGTTGCGGCCGATGCCCAGGTGCCGGGCGGTCCGCTGGGCGTCGGCGTTGGCGTCGATCCACGCGCGCAGGGTGGCGGGCAGGTCCCGGTGGCGGGTCTGCCGCAGGGGGCGGAGGAACTCCTCGGCCCAGGCGACGGCCGGAGCGGTGCGCAGCAGCTCCGCCAGCGCGGGCCCCGGCCGTTCCGGATCGGCCGCGGCGTCGGGCGGCGGGTCGGCGAGACTGAGCGCCAGGTCGAGCACGGCGCGGGAGCGGATGTCGTCCAGGTCCATGCCGAGCGCCTGTTCGGCGCGCCTGAGATGGGCGGTGACGGTGTTGCGGCTGATGTGCAGCAGGCGGGCGACGGCGCACCGGGAGAAGGTCAGGGCGAGGCGGGTGACCTCGACGGTGAGCTTCGGCAGGGAGTGCGTCGGCCGCAGGACGGCGCGGGCCCAGACGACGGCCTCCGGGCGCGGCAGCAGACCCGTCAGCGGCGCCTGGCCCCGGTAGGCGGCCACGCGGTCGGGGGAGTTGCGGGCGACGGCCAGGGCGTGCAGGGCCTGCCCGTACGCCTCGCCCGTCGCGTGGAGCGGGTGCGGGCCGCTGATGCCGAGCAGGTAGTGCGGGTTCTCGTCGACCAGGCGGCGCAGCACCTCGTCATGGCCGCCGCCGCGCCCGGACGGCCCGGGCGGCCCGGGGTGGCCGGACGTGCCGTCGCCCCCGGGCCGGTCCGGGGGTTCGGGGACGAGGCAGATCAGGTGCTCCTCGAACGCCGGGCAGTGCACCATCAGGCCCGAGCCGTGGTAGCCCGACGGGTCCTGGTGGGCCTGCGCGATCCGGTCGCGGTCCTCCGGCGAGCAGTGCAGCACGTGCACCCGCAGGCGGTCCGCGTCCAGCAGCGCGGGCACGGCCTCGGTGGTGATGCGGCGGGCCAGGGCCAGGTCGCCGGTCAGCAGGGCCGTGAACACGGCGAACCTGAGCTGCCGGGCCTTCCCCTGGTAGCCGCGGGACACCTCGCCGTCCTGCCGCGCGCGGGCCAGGAGCGCGGCGACGCTGCCGGTGTGCGAGGCGAGCGACACCACCTCCCGGCTCAGCGGCGCGGAACTTGCCGTCACCAGCACCGGCCGGGGCCCGCCCGGGCCGAGGGCTTCGAGGTGGACCTGCCGCGCGCCGACCTCCACGGCCGCCGCGGCCATCTGTCCGCCGGACAGCCGGGCGAGGAGGGGCTCCAGCGGTTCGAGGACGTCGAGGGGGAAGCGCTCGGTGGCCGCGACGACCTCGCCCTCGCCGCTGATCAGCGCGGCCTGCGCACCGGTCTGCCGGTGCAACCAGGCGAAGACGTCGCTGAGTTCGGGGCCCGCGGGCCGGGACGTCTGGCGCCGCAGCTCGCGCAGGAGTTCGTCGAGACGTTCCGCGCGCCACCGTTCCGTACCGGCCTGACCGCTCACCGACGTGTCCTCCCCTGGCCCGCCCCGGCGCGGACTCACCCCCAGTCATAGCCCGATCGCGCCCGGCGCGCGAGGCGAGTGTCAGCCGACTGTGCCGCCGCCCGCCTCGATCAGGTGCAGCAACTCGTCGGCCGCGCGCTCCACTTCGTGGGGACGGCCGGGGCGGACCAGGTGTCCGGCCTTGTCGCCCCACTTCGGGGAGACGTGGTACCGGGTGCCGTTGAGCCGCATCGCGAGCGTCTTCCCGCCGGTGAAGCGGACCTTGCTCGCCCGGACGCGGCCCATCGGGGCGCTGTCGATCACGCGGCCCCGGGAGCCGAGGAGTTCGAGGACGCCGTTCTCGACGATCACGTAGCCGTGCTGGGCGAGCGGCCGGATGCCCTTGCCGATCTGCACCTGGTCGACGACGTATTCGGGTTCAGCGTGGGCGGTCATGCCGTCCTCCGTTTCTTCCGGGATACGGAACTCCCCGGGTACCCACCGCCGTTGAGCGAAACCCCGCCAACCGGCCCGGGCGGCGACGGGGAACGGTAGCAGTACGCGGCGCAGGCCCACAGACGGATGGCTCCCGTCGTGCCCACCTGGCGCGCCAGGACGCCGAGATACGCGCCGCACAGCGCGCAGTGGGTGCCGGCCGTCTGCCCCGGCGTGAGCCCGGCGCTCATCTCCGGCCGCCCCGGCCCGGCCGGACGCTGCGGGTGATCCACAGCAGGGTGGTGGACCGCATGGTGAACGTCTCCCCGCCCTGGAACTCCAGCCGCTTGCCGCCGTGCGGCAGCGCCACCATGTCCCGGACGGTGTGCACCTGCCCGCCGACCAGGAGCTGATCCCCACACCGGACGGCCGAGGCATCGACCTCGACCGCCACCATCACGCCGGGCGGCGCCGTCATCGATCGGTTTCCCGTCCTCCGGGGGCCGGGCACGAGTGGTCCTCACCGCTGAGGACCAAGTGCCCGCAGCCGCAGCGGCGCAATGCCCGGACCGGTACGGGGAAGCGCAGCACCGGCTCCGGCGTGGGCAACGATGGGGACGTGCTCTCGCCTTGAGGGCCCGTGATCACCTCCCGTAGTGTTGTCGCTACGAAAAGGAAACGCGTGGAGCAGTGCCGGCAGCGGACGCCGGGCCGGACTCTTCGCCGGACTTTCCGGCCGGACGACGGACTTTGACGGGCTTGTGTCCGCAGTACGGTGAGCTTGGAAGAAGCAGGAGGCACCCATGGCCGAGCCGACTCCTTTCCAGGAGGAGTGCGTCAGACGGGGATGGGAGCGGCCGGCCGCGTTCCTCCGGGCCTACAACGAGACGGCGCAGCTCATCGGGGAAGAGGCAACGCTCACAGACCGTCGACTACGTCGCTGGCGGCAGCCGGACCCACCGTGTCCGCGTTCTCGGGCATGGCGCGTACTGCACGCGATGTTCGGTACCAACCCCGAGGAACTCGGGTTTCCCAGCCCGCCGTTCCCTCCCGACGAAGCCGTGCCTCAACCTCATCAAGGATCGAGTGTGGACAGACGTGCGTTCGTCGCTGACACCATCGGTGCGACAACGGGCCTTTCTCTGCCTCAGGCGAGAGTTGCGGGTACGACACACGTGGCCGAACTCCGGGAAGGGCTACGGTCGCTGTACGCCCTCGACGACGCCTACGGCGGAGTCGATGTGCGCTCGTTGGCCGTGCGGCACCTGAGCCGTGTACGCCGAGTCATCAACACCACCAGTTGCCCGGAGTCCATCGCGCGCCAATTGCAGCTACTGGCTGGGGAAACGGCCGAGCATTGTGCTTGGCTGCACTACGATGCCGACGATCAGGAACAGGCGCGTCGTTACTGGGGCGAGGCCCTCGCTATCGGAACCATGCTCGGAGACACCGGTCTTGAGGCCCTGGTACTGGCATCCCTGAGCATGCAGTCGCTCCACGACGGGCGGCCACGGGACGGCTACGACTTCGCCCGCGCCGCACGGCAGCGAGCGCAGAGCATGGGTTCTCCGAAGCTCATTTCCTTGGTCGCCGCTCGCGAGGCCCGAGCACTGGCCCAGTTGCGCGACGTGCGCGCTGCGCGCCGTGTCTTCGCCGAGGCCATGCGGATGGCGGACCGGGAGGGAGGCAGGCCCGCGCCTGCCTGGGCCGCCTTCCACGGACAGGCGGAGATCGACTTCGCGCAGGGGTTGTTGCACGCGGAGACGGGCCATCACAAGGCGGCTGTGCCCTTCCTTCGTGCTTCCCTGGGACACCAGGGAAGCACCTACGGCCGCAACAGAGCCTTGTACCGGCTCACCCTGGCGCGGAGTCTGATCCACAGCGGGGAAGCCGAAGAAGCCGCCCACGAAGCAGTGGGGGCACTGGAGCATCTGGTCGAAGTCCGGTCCGGCCGTGTCCTGCGCCGGTTGGCGCAGGTCCGTGATGGGCTGGCCGTGATCGACACCGCTTCGGCCCGGTCGGCAGTGGGCGTGATCAACGCACACCTCGGGTGAGGAGATGCTCCATGGGCGAGGACCTTGTCGTGCGGCGCGCCGGGGGTGGCGACGGGGCCGGGGAGCTTCTTGACGCGTTCCTGCCCGCCTACACCGAGGTCTACGCCGAGCCGCCGTACCGCGAAGGGCCGCAGGACGTCGCGGAGTTCGTGGCGGGCTACCCGCACCAGGTCGGCCGGCCCGGCTTCCGGCTGGTGTTCGCGGAGAGCGGCCGGGAGGTCGTCGGCTTCTCCTTCGGCTACCGGCTGGCGCCCGACACGGCATGGTGGGACGGCTCGCTCGAACCGCTGCCCGGGGACTTCACCAGGGAGACCGGCCACCGGACGTTCGCCGTCATCGAACTCGCCGTACGCGCGCGTTGGCGCCGTCGTGGGGTCGCGGCGCGGCTGCACGGCGAGTTGGTCCGGGGCCTGGCCGTGGAACGCCTCACGCTCACCGTGCGGCCCGAACCGGAGGCGGCTCCGGCCCGTGCGGCCTACGCCGCGTGGAACTACCACAAGGTCGGGCGGTCACGGCCGTGGGACGGGGCGCCGTTGTACGACCTCATGGTGCGCGACGCGGCAACGACCCCACAGGGCTGAGGTGGGCCGACTCCTGCTCCCGCCCGGTGGGCGGGCGGGTGGCGGACCGGTGGGCCAGGCACAGCTTCGTCAGCTCGGCGTTGAACTGCGCGCCCGTCAGCAGCGTCAGGTTGGACACCCACAGCCACACCAGGAAGACCACGATCCCCGCCAGCGAGCCGTACAGCCGGTTGTAGGCGCTCACGTGCGAGGCGTACAGGGCGAAGAACGCCGACGCCGCCAGCCACAGCAGCACCGCCAGCGCGCCGCCCGGCACCCCCCGGTGCGGGGGCCGGGCACCGGCCGGGCCGGTCCGGAACAGCACCAGCACCAGGCCCGTGACCAGCACCAGCAGCAGCGGCCACTTCAGCACGTTCCACGCCGTCGTGCCCGCCTCCACGGTGTCCAGCATGCGCCCGATCGCGCGGACCGCCCCGGCCGTCAGCACCAGCACCGTCGCGCTGGCGACCAGCAGCGCCAGCAGCCCCAGCGCGGTGAGCAGCGTGCGCGGCACCGCCCGCCACGGCGGCCTGCGGTCCACGACGCCGTGCATGTTGTGCAGCACCCGCCGGAAGACGCTCAGGTAGTTGTACGCCGACAGCAGCGCGCTCACCGTGCCGATGACCGCCAGCAGCCACGCCGCCGAGGGCTGGTCCGCCAACTCCACCAGCGCGGTGCGCACCTCGTACCGGGAGTCGGCCGGGACCAGCGAGCTGAGCTGGCCGATCAGCTCCGGCGCGGCCGACGGATGGGCCAGGCTCGCCAGCGACAGCACGACCAGCACGGTCGGGAAGACGGCGAGCACCGAGTAGTACGTCAGCGCCGCGGCCCAGTGGTCGATGTCGTCCCGCCACAGCGACACCGGGGTCCGGCGCAGTGCCACTGCCCAGCGTTCTGGCCGCAGTTGATCGTCGTGCATGGCCGAGTCACCCGATCCTGGCCGCCACGAGGAGATGCACGGCCCAGACGGCGAGCACCGCGACTATCACTCCCACCGCCGGGGAAGTCCGTTGCGTCCAGTGCAGCTTGCCGTGTTCGCGCATGGTCTCCTCCTTCCTGCTGTTCCTGGTACGGCCCGGTCCCGCCGTCACTGCACGCGGGGCTCGCCGTCCCCCAAGTCCTCGTCGGGCAGCCGGACATCGACGACCGAGATGTTGACCTCCACGACCTCCAGGCCGGTCATCCGCTCCACGGCCGCTATCACGTTCTCCCGGACGTCCCGCGCCACGTCCGTGATCGGCACCCCGTACTCGACCATCACGTCGAGGTCCACGGCCGTCTGCCGCTGCCCGACCTCCACCTTCACGCCCCGGCTCACGCTCGGCCGCCCGCCCGGCACCCGGTCGCGCACCGCGCCGAGCGTACGGGACAGGGTGCCGCCCAGCGCGAACACCCCGGGCACCTCGCGCGCGGCCAGACCGGCGATCTTCTCCACCACACCGCCCGCGATCGACGTCCGGCCGCGGGTCGCCGCGGGCTCCTGGGCCCCGGCCGAGCCCTCGCTCACCGTCGTGCCCGAACGGCCCGCGGGAGCGGCGGCGGACGCGGACCCGCGGGCGGACGGGGACGCGGAGGCGGACACCGGGGCGGGGACGACGACGTCGGTGGCGTGGTCCGTGTCGTGGGAGGCTGTCTGCACAACCATGGCTGTTCCTTTCAGTCCTGACCGGGCGTCGGCTCGGCGTTTTCGCTCCGACACCCTGTTGGACACTGTGCGGCGCGATTCGTCACGCTCGTTTACCCAACTTTTTCCATGAACCGACGACGAACCGACGACGAAGGAGCCGGTGCGTGGCCGACGAGGCGGCGTCAGGGACGCCCGACGCCCTGCTGGCGGTCCGGGCCGGAGAGGGCGACGAGGGCGCCTTCGAGGTGCTGGTCCGGCGGCACGGCCCGGCACTGCTGCGGCTCGCCACCCACCTGCTGGGCGACCCGGCCGACGCGGAGGACGCCGTGCAGGAGGCGTTCGTCAGCGCGTGGCGGCGACTGCCGGAATTCCGGGGCGACGCCGCGTTCGCCAGCTGGATGTTCCGCATCGTCACCAATCGTTGTCTGAATCAGCTCCGCTCCCGGCACGGCGCGGCTCCCCTCGACACGGTGTCCGAGCGCGCCGCACCCGAGCATCTGACGTCGCCCGCGCGTACGGTCGAATCGACGGCCGCGGTCCGCGCGCTGCACGCCGCGCTGGCACGGCTGTCCCCGGAACAACGCGCCTGCTGGGTGCTGCGGGAGTTCCACGGGTTGTCGTACCAGGACATCGCGCAGGCGGTCGGCATCAGCCAACAGGCCGTCCGCGGCCGGATCTTCCGGGCCAGACGCTACCTCACGGAGGCGATGGAAGCATGGCGCTGAACGAACCGCCCGGCGAACGGTCCGGTGAGCCGGCGGACGAGCCCGTCGACGGCGAACCGCTGCCCTGCGGACGGTCGTTGAGGGAGGTCTGGGATCTCTGGGACGAGGGCCCGGCGGACGCCGACCCCCACCTCCGCTCCTGCCCCCACTGTACGGCCGCCCTCGACGAGCTGCGCCTGCTCGGGGACGTGGTGCGGCAGACCCGGACGGCCGAGCCGGCCGAGCCCGGGACGCACGCGGTGACCGCCCGCGTGATGGACATCGTGCGGCTGGAGCTGCGGCCGGGCCGCACCCTGCCGCTGGGCGAGCCGGACGAGGACACGTGGGTGGTGGAGGCGGCGGCGGCCCGGGTCTGCCGCGCCGCCGCCGAGTCGCTGCCCGGCGTGCGGGCCGGGAGCTGCCGCGTCGCACCCCCGGAGGACGGCGCCCGGCGCGGCCCGGTGCGGGTGCGGCTGGAGATCGTGGCGGACCTGTCGTGGACGGTCCCGGCGCTGGCGGACGCGGTCCGGGACCGCGTCGCGGCGGCGGCCCGGGAAGACCTCGGCCTGGACGTGGACGCCATCGACGTGGCCGTGGTGGACATGACCGACGCGGGCGGAGCAGCACGCGAGGAGATGCCGTGAGCGCCGCACGCGTGGCCGCCGGGCTGGGGATGGCGACGCAGGCCGCCGCCTCTCGCCGCGGGGGCGGAGAAGCGAGCGAGGAGATGCCGTGAGCGCCGCACGCGTGGCCGCCGGGCTGGGGATGGCGACGCAGGCCGCCGCCTCTCGCCGTGGGGGCGGAGAAGCGAGCGAGGAGATGCCGTGAGCGGTGGCGGGCACACAGAGCTGGAGACCCTGGTGCGGCAGACCGCCGCGACGGCGGCCCGCCGGGTGCCGGGCGTGGCGTTCCTGCGCCCCGGCCTCACGGACCGGCTGCGCGGCGCGGGGGCGGGCCGGGCCTCCCGGAGCGTGGCGGGTGTCCGGGCGACGCGCCGTCCGGGCGGCGGCTGGGACGTCACCGTTCACCTGGCCACCCTGCACGGCCACCGGGCCCTGGACGTGACGCGCGCGGTCCGGGCCGCGGTGACGGCGGCGGTCGCCGAGGCCGTGGGCGATCCCGGGTGCCCGGTCCGGGTGACGGTCACGGTGACCGGGCTGGCCTGACGCCTGATGTGCGAGCCCGGCCCGGCCGCGTCAGGATGGAGGGACGGAGCCAAGGAAGCGAGGCGCAGCATGGAAACCGAGACCTGGAACGTCCGGGTGTCCATCGACTCCGAGGGCCGCCTGACCCGGGCGGAGGCGCGGCTGACCGACAAGCCGGACACCGTACTGGTCAGCGAGGGCACGGCCCGCGCCAACCCGGAGGACGAGAACGTCCCCGCGATCGGCCGCGAACTGGCCGTCGCCCGCGCCCTGTCCGAGCTGTCCCACCAGCTGGTGCACCTCGCGGTCCAGGACATCGAGTCCCACACGCACCAGCCGGTGACCCACCTGCGCACCTGAGCACGACGGCCGCCGTCCCGGGCGCGCGGCGCGCCGACCTATCCTGGCGCGGTGACCAGCACCTCTTTGTCCGTCCCCGAGCAGCTGCGCGCCGCGCTCGACCGGCTGCTCGACGGCCTGCCGCAGCGCCAGGCGGCCTCGGCCGTCGAGCGGCTGATGGCCGGGTACCGGGGGCAGTCCCCGGCCGGCGCGCCGGTGCTCCGGGACCGCGCCGACGCGGTGGCGTACGCCGCCTACCGGATGCCCGCCACGTTCGCGGCGGTCTCCGCCGCGCTCCGGCGGCTCGCCGCCCGGCTGCCCGGCTGGACGCCCGGCGGCCACCTCGACCTGGGCGGCGGCACCGGCGCGGCCGTCTGGGCGGCGGCGGAGATCTGGCCTGACGGGGACCGGGAGACCGTCGTCCTCGACCGGGCCGGGCCCGCCATCGACCTCGGCCGCGAGCTGGTACGGCTCGCCCCCGGCAGCCCGCTGCGGGCGGCGCAGTGGCGCCTGGAGAGCATCGGCGCCACCCCGCCCGCGATTCCCGCGCTGCCCCTGACCGACCTCGTCACCGTCTCCTACGTGCTGGGCGAGCTGCCCGAGGCCGTCCGCGACGCCGTCGTCGACGCGGTGGCACGGGCCGGGGCCGCCGTGGTCCTGGTCGAGCCGGGCACCCCGGACGGCTACCTGCGCATCCGGGCCGCGCGCGACCGCCTGGTCGCCGCGGGGCTGCGCGTCCTGGCGCCCTGCCCGCACGACGGCGCGTGCCCCATCGCGGTCGGCAGCGACTGGTGCCACTTCGCGGCCCGCGTCAGCCGCTCGGCACTCCACCGGCGGGTGAAAGGCGGCGTTCTCCCGTACGAGGACGAGAAGTTCGCCTACGTGGCCGCCGTCCGCCCCGGCCCGGACCCGGCGGCGACACCGGACCCCGCGCGGATCGTGCGCCGGCCGCTGCTGCGCAAGGGGCAGGTGCTGCTGGACCTGTGCACGCGGGACGAGGGCCTGCGCCGCGAGACCGTCTCCAAGCGCCGGGGCCCGGAATACCGGGCGGCGCGGGACGCCGGGTGGGGGGAGTCCTGGCCGGTTTCTCCCGATTACCCATCCGAGCCCGTCTCAGGGCAGGATGTGCGCCACACCGGCGACCAGACCGTGCAGTAGCGGAATAAACAGCCCGGGCAGCGGTGCTGCTGGGCTTACCGGGATGGAAGTGAAGGCGCTAGGAGGCCCATGGAACGCGAGAGCCGAGTGCCCCGCTGGTTGCGTCGCGGAGCCCGGGGCGCCGCCGCCGGAGCCGCCGCCGCCCGTGCCCGTGAGGAGCTGCTGCTCGCCGCCGCCGAGGCGGGGTTCCCGCTGGCGCCCGCCGCGTACCCGCAGGACTACGGCTGTTCCTGCGAACGCATCGGCTGTCCCACCCCCGCCCGCCACCCCGTCTCCCTGACCTGGGCCACCCAGGCGACGACCGACCGGGACCAGATCCTGCGCTGGCTGCGCGCCGACCCCAGCGCGAACTTCGTCACCGCCACCGGCCGGGCCCACGACGTCCTGGACGTCCCGGCCGCCGCGGGCTACGCGGCGCTGGACCGGCTGACTGCCGAGGGCGTCGAGGTCGGCCCGGTCGCGGTGGCCGACCCGGACCGGGTCCTCTTCTTCACCACGACCCGCGGCACGCCGGACGACGAGGACGAGTGGTGGCCGTGCGAGCTGGACTGCCACCCGGAGACCATGGACGAACACCCGGGCCTGCGCTGGCACTGCCGCGGCAGCTACGTCCTGCTCCCCCCGTCCCGCCTCCCGTCCGCCGCCGACGACGCCTCGGTCCGCTGGCTCCGCGGCCCCGAACACCCCCTCCCCGAACCCCTGACCCTGCTCGAAGCCCTCACCGACGCCTGCGCCCACCACGCGGCAACGGAACCGGCTCACTGAGCGGCACGAACGCCCAGGTCGGGAAAGAACGGCGAGCACTATCAGCCCATCAGGCCACCGTCACGCCTCGGTGATCGGCCCATGCCTCGGCTGCTTCGGCCATGGCCCTGAGCCACGATTCCTCGGGCTTCTGTCGGGCGAACGCCCAGTGCATCCGGACCCTGGTGGCGGCGAAGGCATCGATCGCCTCCGGGGCCGCGGTCGCCCACGCCTTGCATCCGGCAGCCCACGACTCGGCGGATGCGGGGCTGTGACCGGATGACACGAGCTGCACCACGAGGCGAGCCGACATGGTGGCGCTGCCGCACGGCGGCAAGCGGCTGGAGTTCCAGGGCGGGGAGACGTTCACCATGCGGTCCACCACGCTGCTGTGGATCACCCGCCGTGTCCGGCCGGGCCGGGGCGGCCGGAGATGAGTGCCGGGCTCACGTGGGGACAGACGGCCGGCACCCACTGCGCGCTGTGCGGGGCCTATCTCGGCATCCTGGCCCGCGAGATCGGCACCCGCGGAGCCACCCGCCTCTGGGCCTGCGCCCCCTACTGCCCCCGCTCCCTTACGGCATCTCGTCGTTCACCAGAAGCAGGCCCTGTAGCGCCGCTTCCGTGGCCCGCTGATACTGGCTAATGGGCCTTCGAGTACGCGTATGAACGTCCAGCGAGCAGAGATGGATGCTGAGAGAGACGTACCACGAGTGGCAGCCGAACGCCTCCGGCGCTGGCGCTCCGTGATAGTCGTTCAGGCACTCATCGCGAGGAGTTTGTGCAGCCGTTCCCCGGCCTGGCCCACTGCGATGGTCTCCGTCTCGCCCGTCTTCCGGGAGGTGAGCTCCACCGTGCCGCCTGCGATCCCCCGTCGGCTGACGGTCACGCGGTAGGGGATTCCGATCAGCTCGATGTCCCTGAACTTGGCGCCAGGGCGTTCGTCCCGGTCATCGAGGACCGTGTCGACGCCCTCGGCCACCAGCCCGCTGTAGAGGTCTTCCGCCGCCTGCCGGACCGCCGCGTCGTCTCCGTTCAGGAGTACGACAGCCACCTGGAACGGAGCCACCGCGACCGGCCAGACGATGCCCTTCTCGTCGTTACCGCCCTCGACGATCGCCGCCATCGCCCGTTCGACGCCGATCCCATAACAGCCCATGATCGGCTTCACCGTGGCGCCCTGCGAGTCCAGTACCGTGACGTCGAGGGCTTCCGTGTACTTGTGGCCGAGCTTGAAAATGTGTCCCACTTCCACGGTCCGTACGGCGTCCAGCGGGCTGCCGCACTGGGGACAGGGCTCGCCGGCGGTGACCTCCCGCAGGTCCGCCCACCGGGCAACGGCGATGTCGCGCTCGACGTTCACGCCGCGCACATGCCGGCCGTCCGTGTTCGCGCCCGTCGCCATGTCGCGACGCCCCCGCAAGGCTTCGTCGGCGATCACGGGCAGGCCGGTGACGCCGACCGCCCCCAGGCTGCCAGGGCGCGCCCCCAGCGCTGCGATGATCTCCTCTTCGCGGGCCGGGCGGGCGGCGACGGCACCCGTGGCATCCGTCAGCTTCTGCTCGATCAAGGCGTGGTCGCCCCGCAGCAGGACCAACGTCAGTTGGTCGTCCAGCACATACACGAGCGTCTTGATCTGGCGGTCAGCGGCAAGGCCGTGCCGTACGGCCAGATCCTCGATCGTACGGACGCCGGGGGTGTCGAAACGCTCGGGCTGGGCCAGCCGCTCCGCGTCCTGGACGGGCGCGAGTGCGGATGTGGCCTTCTCGACATTGGCCGCGTAATCGCAGGCCAGGCAGCGGACCACGATGTCCTCACCGGCCTCGGAGGGGCACATGAACTCGACCGACGTGCTCCCGCCCATGCTTCCGCTGGAAGCCTGAACGGGAATAGCCGGAACGCCCAGCCGGTCGAAGATGCGCCGGTACGCCTCGAAGTGCAGGTCGAAGGACCGGTCGAGCCCTTCGGGGCCCAGGTCGAAGCTGTAGGAGTCCTTCATCGTGAACTCACGAACCCGGATCAGGCCGGACTTCGGCCGTGGCTCGTCCCGGAACTTCGTCTGGAACTGGTACCACATCTGGGGAAGCTGCTTGTAGGACTTCAGCTCCCGCGCCAGCGAGGTGATCACTTCCTCGTGGGTCATGCCCAACGCCAGCTCCGCCCCCTTGCGATCGGTCAGGCGGAACATTTCCTCGCCCATGGCGTCCCAGCGCCCCGACTTCTCCCAGAGCTCGCGGGGGTGCACCGTCGGCATGACGAACTCCTGGGCGCCGATCCGGGTCATCTCCTCACGGATCACCTCGGTCACCTTGGCTCGCACCCGCACGGCGAGCGGCAACAACGAGTAGTGCCCGGCCATGAGCTGCCGGATGAAGCCCGCCCGGACCAGCAGTCGGTGACTGACGGCGTCCGCCTCGGCCGGATCTTCCCGGAGGGTCGGTGTGTATAGCTGAGACCAGCGCATGAGCAGCAACCTAACGTACCGAGGCAGACCGGAAACAGTCATGGCAGCGGGCCGGGAACTCCCGGCACTGCGCTGCTGGCACGGGCCCCTCAGATCATGCCCTGGTGCCGGGCTCACCTGGGCACAGACGGCCGGCACCCACTGCGCGCTGTGGGGGCCTGTCCCGGCATCCTGGCCCGCGAGATCGGCACCCGCGGAGCCACCCGCCTCCGGGCCTGCACCCCCTACCGCGCTCGCCCCCGACGCCGGACGGCCGGAAGCGTCACCCGGAGGCCACCTTGACGGGTGGCCGGACCGAGGCGACGCTCGTGCCCATCGCTCATGTGAGTGCTCACAGAGGAGACTGGTGGCAACAGCGGTACGTGAGGCACTGTCCAGGGCCAGGCGCTCGGCGGTTCACCTGGAGATGCGCGACAGCTACATGCGCGACGACCCGGCGTTCCTCCGCTGGCAGGAGGGATACCGGCCGGACCCGGACGACCGGGCGTCGTGGTGGCGTTCGTGGCTCGACGTCGTGGCCGGGACGACCGGCCGGGGCGTGGTGATGCGCCGTCTCCGTGTCGTGTCCGAGCCGATCAGCGACTACATCAGGTACGAGTACGACGGAACGTTCACCAACGTCGCGGCCGGCGAAGAGGTTCGCTGGCTGCCGAGGTCGAGGGCACGCGACCTGCTGCTTCCGGTGCTGGACGGCTGGGTGATCGACAACGAACTGCTGATCCTCCACCACTTCAGCGGCGACGGGCAGTGGACCGGACCGGGGATGGAGGTCTCCACCGATCCGGCTCTGGTCAGGCTGTACGGCACGGCGTACGAGTCCGCTTGGGAACGGGCGATTCCGCACGCAGAGTACCGGCCCGCGTAGACGTCAGGCGAGGTACTTCCCGTGCGGGATCGCGCGTTCCCACACCGCGTCGAACGTGGCGGCGCACCGCTCCGCCACGGCCGGGTCTTCGACCTGGTCCGTGTGCACCCATCGGCCGTTGCCGTCGAAGATGTTGAACTGGACGACGCGGCCGTCGAACAGCCAGAAGTCGTTTCCCGGCAGGCACAGATCCGATGCGTTCCGCCGGGGCAGCCAGCGGACTTCCTCGCCGGCCGCCACGTTGGTGAACGTGAACGAGTGCTCATAGGCGATGTAGTCACTCACCGGCTCGGAGACCACGCGGGCGCGGCGCATCGCAACGCCCCTGCCGGTGACCTCCTGAACCAGGTCCAGCCACGGACGCCACCAGGAGGCCCGGTCGGATGGATCCAGACGATGCCCCTGCTTCCAGGCCGCGAAGCCCTCGATCTCGTTCTCCACACCGTAGGTGTCGCGCATCTCCAGATGAACCGCCGAGCGTTCGGCGGAGCGGAGCAGGTCGGCAAAGCTGCTCAGGCTCTGCGACATCCAGCGCCTCCCTCAGGACCAGGATCATGGAACGGGCCGTCCTTCGTCCCCACAAACCTTAGGCCCACAACGCCCGTGCGTGCCGGGTCCGTTGCCCTGTGTGGGGGCTACGGCGTCATCAGGGGGCGGAGGAACGCCTGGGCGTCCTGGAGGGATGCGCCCGGGGTGCCGGTGTGGTCGACCGAGGGGTAGGTCTTGTACGTCAGGGGCTCGCCGGCCGCCGTCAGGTCGTCCACCAACTGGTCGGTCAGGAACTGCGCCACCACCTCGTCCGCCTCGCCCTGGGCGATGAACACCGGGGCGTCGTAGCCGCTGGTCGGGACGTCGAACGTCGCGCTCATCACCTCCTCGAACGCGTCGTCCAGCGGCTTGCTCAGCAGTTCACCGATGTCGATGCCCTGGGTGCGCTCCCACATCGCCGGGTTGCACAGCGTCTCGGCGTCCGTGACCACCTCCCGGCCGAGCGGGCTCAGGTAGGAGTCCATGGAGAAGCCGGGGTTGGCGGCCTCCAGGCCGGCGAAGATGTAGGCGAGCAGCGGCACCAGCTCCGGCGTGAGCGTGATGTCCGGGTTCAACTCGGAGACGATCGGCGTCAGGTTGGACGGCGGCGCGCTCGCCACCGTGCCCCGGAAGTCCAGCTCGGGGGCGTACTCCTCCGCGAGATTGCCGGTGAACAGCGCGGCGTGCCCGCCCTGCGACTCCCCGGCCACGGCCCACCGGTCCGCGAACAGCTTCGGGGCCAGCTTCCGTGCCGTGCGCACGATGTCGACGACGCCGCGCGCCGCCACCTCGCCGTCCAGATACGGGTGGACGCCGGGGCCGCCGAGGCCCGCGTAGTCCGTGGCGACGACGGCGTAGCCCGCCTGGAGCCACGCGCTCAGATAGCTCTTGCGGCTGATCGACGCGGGGTTGGCCGACGGTGCGCAGGCGTCCCCGAGTCCGGTCGTGCCGTGGGCCCAGGACAGCACCGGCCAGCCACCGGCCGGGGGCGTGCCGCTGGGCGTGTAGATCAGCCCGCTCACCACGATGGGTTCGCCGCCGACCCCGGTCGAGGTGTACGTGATCCGCGCGCCGAACCCGGTGCCCGCCGGCCGTTGGGCCGCAGTCAGTGTCTTGATGCTGAGCACGGTTCCGGTGCCCGGCGCGGCGGTGACGGTGGGCAGCGCCGCCGATGCCGGTGCGAGACCGGTGACGGAGCCGAACGCGACCGTGGTGAGGGCGAGCGAAGCGGCCACGGCCGCCCGGCGCAGATTCATGGCCGGAGGATAGGCAGCGACACCGGCCGCCCGGGAGGGCGGTGGCGGGAATTGTTGCGGGCCGGACAAGCGCGGGCCGCCGCCTTGGCAGCGGCCGAGTGCCACGCGATCCGCTACTCGCCCGTCGCCGCGACGACGCCCGCGAGGCCGCCCTGGATCTCGATCTCGCCCTCGCCCTCGGGGACCCGGGCGGCCAGCGTGACCACCCATTCCATCGTCAGCGCCTGTTCGGCCGGGGACTCCATCAGGGACTCCACCAGCGGGTCCACCACCAGCGGCTCACCGGGAGCCATGGTCTTCTTCTCGAAGTTCTGCGAGGTGAACAGCACCAGCGCGCCGCCGTCCTTCAGGCGCAGCGCCGCCGGCGTGTAAGCCGGGTCCTCGGCCGCCTGGTCGCGGAACTCGGTGACGAACTCCGGCTGCGAGTTGGCCGCTTCGCGCGCCGCCAGGACGTCCGTGGTCCACGGGCCGTCGGTGAACGGGCCCTCGCCCTCGCTCGCCAGGTAGTCGGCGTAGGCCGCGCTCATCCCGCCCGGATCCATGGCGAGCCCGGAGGCGTTGTCGCCCCCGGCCGGGATGTCCTCCAGGTAGCCGTCCGCGTCCTCCGCGAACTCCGGGAACGTCGCCTCCGGCAGCAGCGAGAGATAGGAGACGGCCCACTGCTCGTCGATGCTGTCGCGGGTGAAGATCATCAGCCAGCGGTTCTCGGCGTCCCGGGTGTTCTGGGCGTCCACCGCGAAGAACTTGGGCCAGCCCGCCTGCTGGGGTATGTGGTAGTGCGCGTCGGTGAACTCGGAGGGCGTGTAGTTGATGTTGCCCTCGGGAGTCACCGCGTGCTTGGCGGTCAGCTCCGCCTCCCGGATCGCGCCCCACGGGCCCGTCTCCACCGTCGAGATGAGCTCCGCGTCGTACGCCTCCAGGGCCTCGTTGCTGGTCTCCACGTAGCGCTCGAACGCCTGCCGCGCCTCGTCCTCGGAAGCAGTCGGCACGACGGCGCTCGCACCGTCCACCGCCACCGACAACTTGCTGCAGCCCGACAGGGACGTCACCACCGCCAGGGCCGTGACCAGCCCCGCCGTGGCCGTCGTCAGTCGTGCTCGCACCCGCATCGTGGGCCCTCCCCGTAGGTCTCGCTCCGGCGTTCTCGCTCCGGCCCACGCATCGTATCCGTGTGCCGCGTGCGATGATGCGCCGCATGGCGGGGACGACGGACACCATGACCTTCGGCGCGGCGATCGCGCGGCTGCGCGGCGCGCAGAAGAGCGCGAAGGGCGTTTCGCTGTACTCGCGCTACGTCAACCGGCCGCTGGGCCGGGTGCTGGCCGCCGCCGCCTACCGGGCCGGGCTCACCCCGAACCAGGTGACCGGCGTCAGCGCGGTGTTCAGCTTCGCCGCCGTCGCCGCCGTCGCCCTCGCGCGGCCGTCGTGGGGGCTGGCCCTGGCGGTGTACGCGGGTCTCGTGCTCGGCTTCGCGTTCGACTCGGCCGACGGTCAACTCGCGCGGCTGCGCGGGGAGTCGAGCCCGGCGGGGGAGTGGCTCGACCATGTCGTGGACTGCGCGAAGATCACCGCGATGCACACCGCCGTGCTGATCTCGTTCCACCGCTTCTTCGCCCTGCCCTCGGAGGGCTGGCTGCTGGTGCCGCCGGCGTTCCAGTTCGCCGCCGTGCTGATCTTCTTCGGCGGGCTCCTCACCGACAAGCTCAAGCCCAAGGCCACGGCCTCGCAGGGCGGCACGCCGCCCCCCTCGCGGCTGCGCGCCGTCGCGCTGCTGCCCGTGGACTACGGCGTGCTGTGCGCCGTGTTCCTGCTGCTCGGCAGCGAGGACGCCTTCCGGTTCGGCTACGCGGCGCTGTGCGCGGTCTACGTGCTCTTCTTGGCCGCGTTCTCGGTGAAGTGGTTCCGCGAGCTGTCGGCCCTCAGCGCGTCCAGGGCGCCCCTGAGCTGAGTGCTGGACGTGTGCACGGTGTAGGGGAAGTAGACGATCTCCACGCCCACGGACGCGAAGTCGCGCTCCAGCTTCTCGCCCTTGGGGGTGCCCCGCCAGTCGTCGCCCTTGAACAGCACGTCGAACCGGACCTGTTGCCACGTCTCCAGCTTGTCCGGCACCGTCTCCACGAACGCCGCGTCCACGTAGCGGATGCTGCGGACGATCTCCAGCCGCTCCACGAGCGGGATCACCGGCGGGCGTCCCTTCGCGAGCTCCGCCATCTCGTCCGAGACGACCCCGGCGACGAGGTAGTCGCAGCGGCTTCTGGCATGTCTGAGCACGTTCAGGTGCCCGACGTGGAAGAGGTCGTAGACCCCCGGCGCGTAACCTACGGTGTGCGGCATTTGCCCGAACCCCCCACTGGATTCACCGGCCTCCCCGGCCCCTCGGCCGGACCACCGAACCATAACGCCGGAACGGCCGCCGGTGAGGTCCGCATGCTGACATGGGGTGGAGTTCTGCCGATAGGCTGGATACTCATCGCAGTCGGGGGAGGCGGATCGAGGGGGAGGAGTCTCACAGTGCGCGACATGCCACGCTCCGGCGGCGAACGCTTGCTGCTCGTGTCGACGAACTACGCGCCGGAACAGGCCGGTATCGGCCCGTACGCGACGCAGATGGCCGAGCACTTCGCCGCCGCGCGCGGCGCCGAGGTGCACGTGCTCGCGGGCATGCCGCACTACCCGGCCTGGCGCGTCGAGGCGGCGTACCGGGGCACGTGGCGCGCCGCCGAGGAGCGCGCCGGGGTGCTCATACACCGAAGACGCCACTCCGTGCCCACGCGCCAGACGGCCGCCCGCCGGGCCCTGTACGAGGCGTCGATCCTCGCCCACGGCCTCGTCGCGCCCCCGCGCCTGGCCCGCCCCGACGCCGTGCTCGCCCAGGTGCCCAGCCTGGCCGGCGGCGTGCTCGCGGGCCGCCTCGCGCGCCGGTACGGAGTCCCGTATGTCCCGATCGTGCAGGACCTGATGGGCGCCGCCGCCGAGCAGAGCGGCATCAGCGGAGGCGGCCGGGCCGCGTCCGCCGCGTCCGCCGTGGAGCGCCGCATGCTGCGCGGCGCCACGCTGGTCGGCATCATCCACGACACCTTCCGCGAGCGCGTCCACGCGCTCGGCGTCCCCGAGGACCGCGTCCGCCTCGTGCCCAACTGGTCGCACGTCAGCGGCCCCGTCCGGCCGCGCGAGAAGACCCGCGCCGGGCTCGGCTGGCCGCCGGACCAGACCGTGCTGCTGCACTCGGGGAACATGGGCCTCAAACAGGGCCTCGACGTCCTGGTCGACACCGCCCGCCACGCGCCCGAGCTGCGCGTCGTGCTGATGGGCGACGGCAGCCAGCGCCCGCGCCTGACCGAGCTGGCCGCCGGGGTGCCCAACGTCGAGTTCCTGCCGCCCGCCGCCCCCGAGGACTTCCCGGACGTGCTGGCCGCGGCCGACGCGCTCGTCGTCACCCAGCGCGCCGCCGTCCTCGACATGAGCGTGCCGTCCAAGCTCACCTCCTACTTCGCGGCCGGCCGGCCCGTCATCGCCTCGGTCGCCGCCGAGGGCGGCACCGCGCAGGAGATCCGCC
This sequence comes from Streptomyces sp. URMC 129, assembly GCF_051386415.1. Classification (NCBI taxonomy): domain Bacteria; kingdom Bacillati; phylum Actinomycetota; class Actinomycetes; order Kitasatosporales; family Streptomycetaceae; genus Streptomyces; species Streptomyces sp. URMC 129. The sequence goes on along the minus strand of NZ_JBPQTQ010000012.1, from coordinate 22,472 downwards.
GCTCCGGCGCCGGCCGCCTCGTCCCGCCCGAGGACCCCGCCGCGCTGGCCGCCGCCGCCCGCGCGCTGGCCGCCGACCCCCGCGCCGCCGACGCCATCGGGACCCGGGGCGCCGGGTATGCCCGCGACCACCTGTCCCGCGAGGCGGGGCTGGCCCGGGTGACCGCACTGCTCGACGAGGCACTGTCCCTGGCCGGGCGCCCCGTCCGGAAGGAAAGAAGAGACGCATGAGCGCAGCGCGCGACGACAGCCGCGGCTTCGCGGTCCACGGCGGACAGGGCGGACAGGGCGGCCCTTCCGGCCACCCGTACGACGAACCGGACCTGCTGCGGGACCAGTTCCGCCAGTTGCTGCGCTACCGGCTGCTCATCATCTGCGGCATCCTGCTCGGCCTGGCCGGCGGCGGCTGGCTCGGCGTGACCGCCAGCGAGACGTACATCGCCACCAGCGAGATCACCGTCCGGGTGCCGACGGCCGATCCGCTGGCCGAGACCACCGCCGTTGACCCCGTGGTGATGGGCTCCGAGCGCCGCACCGCCGTGAGCAACATCGTCGCCCAGCGCGCGGCCGAGAAGCTCGGCGTCCCCGCCGACCGGGCCAAGGGCCTCAAGAGCGGCCTCCAGGTCACCAACCCGCCCAACACCGAGGTGCTGCGCTTCGCGTACTCGGCGGACGACCCCGAGGTGGCCGCCCAGCGGGCCAACGCCTTCGTCGACGCGTACCTGGAGAACCGCGAGGACGACGCGCTGGCCAGCATCCAGCGCACCGTCGACTCCTACCAGGAGCAGCGCGAGCCGCTGCTGGAGCAGCGTGCCGACCTGGAGGACCGCCTCGCCGTCAGCGTCGAGGGCACCACCGGCTACGACCGCATCATCGCGGACCTGTCGGGCGTCAACGACGAGATCGCCGACATCAACGCCGACATCGCCGCCCTCTCGGCCCTCGACACCACCGGCGGCCGGGTCATCACCGAGGCCACCCCGCCCGGCAGCCCGTCCGGCCCCGGCCTGCCGCTGCTGCTCGGCCTCGGCTACGTCGTCGGCATCGGCATCGGGCTGCTGGCCGCCTGGGTGCGGCTGGTGTTCGACCCCACCGTCCGGTCGGCGGGCGACGTCACCCGCGCCCTGCGCGCCCCCGTGCTCGGGGTGCTGCCCCGCACCGGCCGCGGCCACCCCGACCAGCTCCTCGCGGAGGGCAGGCTGGCCGAGGAGTACCGCTCGGTCGCGTTCCGGCTCGCCTACGACGAGACGTTCGCCCAGCGCCGCCGGCTGCTGGTGGTCGCGCCGCGCGGCAGCATCGAGACCCCGCTGGCCGCCTCGGTCAACCTCACCGCCGCCTTCGCGGAGATGGGCATGGACGCCCTGCTCGTCGAGGCCGACCTGCGCACGCCCACGCTCACCGACCAGCTCCGGCACGCCGACGGCGTCCGCCCCGGCTGGGCCAGCACGCCCGCCCGCGGCGACGGCGGCTGGCCGGCCGGCCTGCGCGTGCCGATAGACGCCGGCGAGTCCGGCATCTTCGACCTGGTGCCCGGCCGCCGCGTGCGGAACGTGCCGCGCGCCCTCACCTCCCCGGCCGCCACCCAGCTCATCGGGCACGCCGACACCCGGGGCTCGGTCGTCGTCGTCCTGGCGCCGGCCGTGCTGTCCTACGCCGACGCCATCGCGCTGATCGACCGCGTCGACGGCGTGCTCGTGGTGTGCGACCCCAGCCAGGTGCGCCGCGACGACCTCGCCCGGGTGCGGGAGCTGGTGGTCGGCGCGGGCGGCATCCTGCTCGGCGCGGTGCTGCACTCCTGGGGCAGCGGCAGCGACCACGACCGGCGCGACCCGCACGACGGCGAGGCCCCCCGGCACGCCGCGCCCGCCGCGGGTTCCGGCGCCCCGGCCGCGCCGCGCCCGCGCGCCGACGACCGCGTCCGGTACCGCGACGCCCCCGCGCGGGACCGCGAGCGGGAGCGGGAGCGCGAGCGCCGCCTGCCCCGGCCGCCGGATCCCGAGCTGCGCGACATCGGCTCGGAGACGCTGGGGCTGCGCATCCTCGACCCGAGCGACCTGGAAGACGGCTCCCCCCGCCAGTGACGGCCGTGACGAAACGCAACGCGGCGGCCGTCGCATCGGTCGCGGACCAGGGCGTGGCCGCGCTCACCAACATCGCCGTGGTGGTGTGCGCGGCCCGGCAGTCCACCGCCGCGGACTTCGCCTCGTTCGCCGTGGTCTACACCGTCTTCGCGCTGCTGCTGGGCGTGGCCGGGGCCTACGTCGGGCAGGCGCTGGTGCTGCGCCGGGGACCGGACGACGAGCTGCACGGGCACTGCGTGGCGTCGGGCGCCTTCACGTTCTACGCCTCGGCGCTGCTCGGCGCGGCCCTGTCCCTCGTCACCTTCGCGATCCCCGGCGGCATCGCCGGGGGCCTTGCGGCGCTCGGCCTGGTGCTGCCGGTCGTGCTCACGCAGGACACGCTGCGGTACGCCTTCGCCGTGCTGCACCGCCCGCACCTGGCGCTGGCCGCCGACACGGTGCGCTGCGCCGTGGCGATCCCGGTGCTGGCGCTCCAGCCGTACGGCACCGGGCCCGGCCGCATGGTGCTGGTCTGGGGGCTGTCGGCGCTGCCGGCGGTCCTGCTGTCGGTGCTGCTGCTGGCCCGCCTCGCGCGCGGCGCGGTGCGTGGCGCGGTGCGCGGCGCGCGGGTCCGTGCGCTGCTGGACCCCCGGCACCTGGGGCGCCGGTTCGCGGTGGAGTTCGGCGTGGGCAACGGCGCCTCGCAGCTCGCCATCGTCGGCCTCGGCGTCCTGGGCAGCCCGCTGGCGGTCGGCGCCCTGCGCGGCGCCTCCACGCTCTTCGGGCCGATGAACGTGCTGTTCAACGCGGCGACCGGCTTCGGCCCGCCGCTGCTGAGCCGGGTCCGCACCCCGCACGGGCAGGCCCGCGCCGCGGCCCTGGTGGGCGGTGGCCTGGCGGCGGTCGCCGCGCTGGTGGCCACCGCGCTGGCCGTGCTGCCCGACGGCCTGGGCCGGGAACTGCTCGGCGACACCTGGGAGTCGGCGGCCCGGCTGCTGCCCGCGACGGGCAGCCAGTACGCGGCGATGGCGATGGGCACGTGCGGCCTGCTCCTGCTGCGGGTGCTGGCGCCGCGCGCCACGCTCTCCATCCAGGTGGTGTTCTCGGCGGTGTCCGTCGCCAGCCTGCTGACCGGCTACGCCGTCGGCGGTGTGCCGGGCGCGGCCTGGGGCCTGTGCGTCGGCTCGGCCGTCAAGGCGGGCGCGGTGTGGCTGCGGGCCGCGCTGGAGCTGCGGACGGTCGTGCGGCACTGAGCCGCCCCGTGGCCGGGCCCGGGCGTCAGGTGCCGAGCTGCCACACCGCGTGCGCGAAGGCGTCGGCGGTGCGGTCGAGGGCGGTCCCGGAGACGTTGTCGAGGTCGTCGCACGCCTGGTGGTAGCAGGGGTCGAACGGCTCGCCCGCCGTTCCGTCCCACAGCGCGGCCTGGTCCTCGGTCATGATCTCCGCGGCGCCGGTGAACACGCCGCTGACCGGGATGCCCGCGTCGAGGAACGGGACGTGGTCGCCGCGCCCGGCCATCGCGGCGGCCGGTTCGGTGGGGACGCCGTGCGCGTCGAACCAGTCGGTGAGGGCGGCGGCGAGCGTGGGGTCGTCGTCGTAGACGAAGTAGCCGGTGTTGACGGAGCCGACCATGTCGGCGTTGAGGTAGCCGGTGAGGGCGGCGCGGTCGGCGTCGGGGAGGCTGTCGAGGTAGTGGCCGGAGCCGATCAGGCCCACCTCCTCGGCGCCCCACCAGGCGAACCGCAGCGCCGTCTCCGGCCGCAGGTCGGCCTCCGCGACGGCCAGGGCCACCGCGAGGAGGACGGCCGAGCCGGAGCCGTTGTCGTTCGCGCCGGGCGCCCCCGGCACGGTGTCGAGGTGCGCGCCGGCGAGCAGCGCCCCGTCGCCGGTGGCGTGCGGCCACTCCGCGATCAGGTTGTAGCCGGTGGTCCCGGCGTGGGTGAACTTCTGCTTCACCGTCTCGAACCCGGCCTCGTCCAGCAGGGCCTGGAGGTGGTCCACGGCGGCGGCGTGTCCCGGCCCGCCGTGGGCGCGGTCGCCGCCGGTCGCGTCGGTGAGCTCGGTCAGGTCGGCGAGGTGGCCGAGGACGGCGGCGGCGTCGATGTCGGGCGCGGCGGTGGCGGCCGTGCCGGGGCGTGGCGCGGCGGCTCCGGGGCGTGGCGCGGCGGCGGCGGTGCCTGTGAGCAGGAGGAGGCAGGCGGTCAGGGCGGCGGCGCGGGCGCGGAGGGAGTGGGGGAGGTGGGTCACGGCCCGCATCGTGCCGCGCCGGGACCGCGCCGGGCGGCCCGCCTCACCGGAGCTGGGCCCTCGGATCCCCGCGCAGGGTGGTCACCAGGGCCAGGCAGAGCAGCGCGATGCCGATCCGGCCGGACGCCTGGAGCAGGGAGCCGCGCAGCAGGATGAAGCTGTACCCGGCGAGGACGGGGACGACGACGGCCAGCACGTTGCCCGGCGAGGGATCGTCCACCGTCTGCTGCACGTACCGGCGGTCGGTGCGGGCGGCCAGGTAGCCCACGGCGAGGAAGCCGCCGATCATGCCGGCCGCCCCGAAGTCGAGCCACAGCTCGGCCCAGAGCGGGGAGGAGAGGTTGGCGCTGTTGGTGCCCATCCAGCCGCCGACCAGGAAGCCGGTGTCCTGCGGCTTGCCCTCCCACACGCCGCGCGGCACGAAGAACAGCGCGGCGCCCGCCACCTGCTTGCCGTAGGTGTGGCCGTGGCCGTCGGCCTCGTAGGTGATGGTGTTGGCGAACATGTTGACCTGGTCGTAGTCCTTGACGACCAGCGGCTCCAGCAGCGACTGGGTCTCCACCTCCTGCCGCCCGTTCTCGTCGTAGCGGAAGCGGTCGGTGAACGGGAAGACCAGCAGCGCGAAGATCACGCCCAGCGCCAGCGCCGCCCGGTACATCACGGGGCTGCGCGGGAAGACGGTGAAGAGCAGCGCGAAGAGGACCGTGAGGAACCAGTAGCGCGGGTTGGAGATCGGGTTGTTGACGATCGCGTTGATCACCAGCAGCCCGGCCCAGGGCAGCAGCACGCTCGGCCGCCGCCGCGCCGAGCGGGAGGTGACCATCCAGCGGGTCAGGAAGAGCAGCGCGAGCATCGCCGGGACGGTGCCGAAGCCGCGCAGCAGCGCGTTGCCCGCCTCGCCGCCCCCGCCGTCGGCGGCCCCGGCGCCGGTGGCCGCGTCGAGGCTGGCGCTGATCTCCTGGCGGCTGGCGAAGAAGACCGCCGGGCCGCCCAACTGCACGATGAGCAGCGCGCTCGCCACGTAGGCGACGGCGATCAGGATGTAGAGCCGCTGCCGGTGCACGGCGGCGGGCGGCCGGCGCCGGCCGCGCATCGAGGGGCGGTGCCGGGCCAGCAGCGCGCCGACGTCGAACGCGGCCATCCCGCACAGCACCAGCGCGGTCGCGAGCTGGGTGTCGCCGCGCGGGCCGAGCACGGGCGTCGGGTCGCGGCCCAGGACGCTCTGCGCGAGCGGCGCGATGCCCATGGCCAGGTAGCTGAACAGCCAGAAGGCGCCCTGGATCAGCCGCCGCCGCCCCGAGAGCACCATCGCGCACAGGCGGATCCCGGCGTACCCGGCGACGACGAGCTGGAGATAGAAGGTGGTGTCGCGGACGCCCTCGCCCGGGTGCGCGGCCACCGCCAGGGGCAGCACGCAGACGATTCCGGCGACCAGCGGCACGGACAGCGGCCGGGACAGCACGGCCCGGCCCCCCGGCACCTGCCGCGCCCGCGCGGCGAAGTCCACCGCCACCGTCCCACCCCCTGCGCGCCTGCCCTGCCCCCGGCCGAGCGGCCAGTCTAAGCGGTGGCCCGGCCGCGTGGAGGCCGGGTGGAGGCCGGCCGGATACGGCTCCGCAACAGGCGGTGAACACTGGCCAAAGGCTCACCGACCGGGGCCGCCGGGCCGTGTCCGGGCTCGTAGGGTGGCCCCACCCCCACTCATGTCGATCAGTGGCGCTCGCGCGAGGCGGAGGCGGAGGCGGTCATGGGCAACTTCCCGTGGGAGGTCATTCTCGCGGTCCTCGGTGTCGTCGTGCCGATCATCGCCGCGCTCTACGAGTTCGTGGTCTTCGGCCGCAAGCGCCTCGGCTACCGCGTGCAGATGGACACCACCGCCACCGAGGAGGTCCACTCCGAGTACGCGGGCGCCCTCCAGGAGTTGTGCCGGGCGGACGGCACACCGCTGGCCGACCCGTCGTTCGTGCTGCTGCGCATCGAGAACAACGGCGCCATCCACATCGACACCAGCGACTACGCGGTGCTCGACGACGACAAGGTCGGCATCCGCGTCCGCTTCCCCGGCCGTCGCGTCGCCGGGATGGTGGTGACCGAGCTCAGCGACACGTTCCTGCGCCACTCGTTCGGCGACGGCTCGGGGCTCAGCGTCCGCGACGGCGTGATCGAACTGCCCAAGGTGCCCATGAACCGCGGCGCGCACTACAAGGTGCTGGCCGCCCTGGAGCGGGCCGACGAGACCACCCCGGGCGCCGCACCGCGCGGTGAGTTCGACCCGCCGGAGATCATCGGCGGCATCAAGGGCGGCGTGGGCAACGGCGGCGTGCAGGAGACCCAGAGCAGAACCGGCACCTCCTGGCAGGCCGTGACCCTGATCTGCTTCCTCGTGCTGGTCATCCTCGGCCAGTTCGGCCTCACCCTGGGCGAGGACGACACCGCCGCCCCGCTGGACTGCGCGACCGGCCACCTGACCCTCACCGGCTCCACCGCCTTCGCACCCGTGCTGCGCGAGGCGTCCGACGCCTACGCGGAGACGTGCCCGGACGCCACGTTCACCCTCGACGCGCGCGGCAGCCACGGCGGGCTGGACGAGCTGGACCGGGTGGGCCGGGAGAGCGGCTCGGAGAGCCCGGGCATGCTGGCGTTCTCCGACGGCCCCGCCACCGCCGAGCACGCGCGGCTGCGGCAGCGCCCCATCGCGTTCTCCCTCTTCACCCTGGTCGTCAGCGAGGAGGCCGGGGTCGAGCGCCTCAGCCTCGACGACGTCAGACGGGTCTTCACCGGGGAGGTCGCCAACTGGAGCGACGTCGGCGGGCACGACGTGCCGGTCCGCCTCGTCGGCCGGCTCACCAACTCCGGCACCCGCAGCACCTTCGAGCGGCGTGTCCTGGACAACGAGTCCGAGCCCCCGCTGACCTCGCAGGACTGCCGGCGGCTGCTGGAGGGCCGCGGCGGCGTCGTCCGGTGCGAGGTGGAGGGCACCGCCCAGGTCCTCGACACCGTCGCCCGCGTCGACGGCGCGGTCGGCTACAGCGCGGTGGGCGAGGCCGAGGAGCACGACGACGAGCTGGTCCTCGTGCAGATCGACGGCCAGGACGCCTCCCTCGAAGCCGCCGATCTCGGCACGTACCCCTTCTGGGAGACGGAGTACGCCTACACCTACGGCGAGCCCGCCGCCGACTCCCTCGCCGCCAGCTTCCTGCGCTACCTGACGAACGAGGTCGGCCAGGACATCGTGCGGTCCCACGACCACCACCCCTGCGCCCAGCTCCGGAACCCCCTGCTGTGCCAGCCCGAGACCGGGGAGAACGCCCCCGCCGTACGGTGACGCACGGACCGTGCGGCAGGATGGCGGTATGACGGACACCCTCTCCGCGCTGGTGTTCCGGCGGGCGGACGACCGGGACGTGCCCGAGCTGGTCCGGCTGCGCGACACCGCCGCGCGCTGGCAGATGGAACGCGGCATCGACCAGTGGCGCCCGGGGGAGCTGGGGCCCGGCCACTTCCGCGCGCGGCTGCGCGAGGGCGAGGTCTGGATCGCGACGCTCGGCCCGGACGGGCCGCTCGCCGGCGCCTGGGAGCTGTGGTGGGAGGACCCGGCGGCCTGGGGCGACCAGCCGCCCGACGCGGGATACATCCACCGCCTGATGATCGACCGCCGCACGGCACCGCCCGGCGCCGGCCGCCGGATGCTGGACGGGGCGGAGCGGCGCATCGCGGCCACCGGCCGCACGCTGGCCCGCCTGGACTGCCTGTCCACCAACCCGCGCCTGCGCCAGTACTACCAGGACGCGGGCTACGTGGTGCGGGGCGAGCAGCCGGGGAAGGACGGCGACGGCGGGAAGCGGTACGCGGTGACGCTGCTGGAGAAGCCCCTTGCGCGTCGTTGAGCTGCACACCTACCCGGTCAAGGGCTGCGCGGGCGTGTCCCTGACCACCGCCGTCACGACCCCGGCCGGGCTCGCCCACGACCGGACGTTCATGGTCACCGACGCGGACGGCGTCTTCCGCACCCAGCGCCGCGACCCGCGCCTGGCCCTGATCCGCCCCCGCGTCGCGCCGGACGGCACGGCACTGACCCTGGCCGCCCCGGACCGCGACCCGCTCGCCGTCCCCGTGACCACCACGGCGCCGCGCCGCCCGGTCCTGCTGTTCAAGGACCACTTCGAGGGCATCGACCAGGGCGAGGCGGCGGCCGAGTGGCTCACGGAGTTCCTCGGCGCCCCCAGCCGCCTGGTCCGCGTCCCCCCGGACCACGACCGCTCGTGCGGCTACGCGGACAGTTGCGCGGTCCACCTCACCACCCGCGTCTCCCTGGCCGCCCTCGACGCCCGCACCCCCGGCACGGCCGGACCGCTGCCGATGGCCCGCTTCCGCCCCAACATCGTGCTGGACGGCGAACCCGGCGCCCCCCACACGGAGGACCGCCTGCGCCGCCTCACGATCGGCACCACGGGCCTCGCCTTCACCAAGACGGCGATCCGCTGCTCGGTCACCCTGATCGACCCCACCACCGCCCACCGCGCCGGCCCGGAACCCCTCCGCACCCTGGCCACCTACCGCCGCACCCCGGAGGGCGGCGTCTCGTTCGGCGTCAAGTTCGCCGTGACCACCCCCGGCGCACTGTCCCTCGGCGACGAGGCGACGGTGACGCAGTGGGCGCGGTAGGCAGGCGGCGCGGCCTCATCGCGGGCCGCGCGGTGGGGACCGGCCGGTTCCGCACCGGCCAGATCCGCTGCCGTGACCCCTACCACGACCCGTGGAACGGCGAGGAGCGCGCGGGCTGGTGCCGCACCTGCGACCGCTGCGGCGGCGACGGCTGCTGTGACCGCGACCGCGGCTGCTGAGCCCGCGCCGCTCCCCGGCGTTCACCGGCTGCCGCCGGGTGTGCTCAGGGACGTGGGACGCCGATCGGGTTGGGCATCGGGATCACGCCGCTGTCGATCAGGTGGCGGCTGAGGGGGGTCGCCAGGCGGATCGCCTCCTCGGTGTCCTCGCGGCCGAGGTGGGTCACGGGGTCGGCGGCCAGGCGGTCGGTGTCCTCCTCGATCGTCAGCCGCAGCGCGTGGCCGCGGTCGGTGAGTCTGCCGTCGGCGGTCAGCAGGCCCCGCGTCATGAGGCGTTCGCGGGCGCGGTCCCACTCCTCGTCCGTCCAGCCGCGGCTGGTCTGGATGACGTCCCGCGAGACGGCGCCGGTCGCCACGTGCGTCATGCCCGCCTCGACCCCGGTCAGGCCCGCGTGCACCAGCGCGACGACGTGCCCGTCACCGCGGTGTTCGCGCAGCACCGTGGCCGCCAGCCATAACCGGCCGACCAGCGCGGCCGGCCGGGGCACCGCCGACCAGGCGGCGGCCAGCGCCCGCCCCTCGTGGCCGCAGCCCCGCACGGCCCGCTCCAGCAGGACGGTCAGCCGCTCCAGTTCCTCGCGCTCCACGAGCGGCAGGGCCCGTTCCAGCGCCGCCTGCGCGGCGCCCATCCGGGTCCGCAGCACCTTCTCCGGCGAGGCGTAGGACCAGGCGTCGGGCAGCGCCCGCCCGACGCGGCGCGGCGGGAAGGCGAAGAACAGGGCCTGCGCGGCGCCCGCGTCCAGCGGCCCGGCGGGCGCCACGCGGCCGGCGAAGTACCCCATCCACCAGCCGATGAGCCCGGCGGAACGGGCCGCCTCGGCCGGCTCCGGGGCGAAGTACACCACCGCGTGCAGCGGTTCGGTCGCCTTCCACAGCCGTCTGGCGAGCGTGTCGGTCCCGGCCACGTGGCACCGCCTTCCGTTGTATACGGATTCCACCGGGGACACATCATCCGTCGCCGGCCCGGAGAAGGGGAGTGCGCCTGCCGGGGCCGCCGGTGGTGAGACTTCCCACAGCCGGACGGGAGTCCAGGACTGCGCGATCACCCGCTCCGCCGCCACCCCGGTCCGCGCCCGGGCGACGGCCGCCTTCCCCGCCACGGCGTCCCCGCCGCGTTCGCCCACCGGTACCGTGCGGTCGTCCCGTCCTCCGCGACCTTCTCGGCCGTCGCGTACAGCCCCATCCGCCACCGGTCACTCGGTGCGATCAGTCCGGTACTCGCTCGAACGGGAGTCAAACACCCGCACGACCTGAGATCATCGTGCGAGCACTCGGTGCCGGAGGAGCGCCGGAAGAGTGCCGGAGGAGGGGAGCAGCCGTGAAGGTGCTGCATGTGGTGACCCTGCACACGCCGACGCACGAGTTCGGCGGGCCCACGCGGGTCGCGCTGAACCTGTGCCGGGGGCTGCGCGAGCGGGGGGAGCGGGCGGTGCTCGTCGCGCTCGGCGACGGGTTCGGCGGGGAGCCGCTGCCGCGGGACGTGGACGGGGTGCCCGTCCGGCTGTTCCAGGCGCGGCACGTGCTGCCCCGGTTCGAGGTGAGCGGCATCACCTCGCCCGACCTGCTGGCCAGGGCCTGGGGATACGTGCGGTCGGCGGACGTCGTGCACGTCCACCTCATGCGGGACCTGATCACGCTGCCCATCGCCCTGCTCGCCCTCCAGGCCGGGACGCCGCTGGTGCTCCAGACCCACGGCATGGTCGACCCGACGGAGAAGCGCGTGGCGCGGCTCGTCGACGCGCTCGGGGTGCGGCGGGTGCTGAGGAAGGCCGACGCCGTGCTCTGCCTCACCGACCGCGAACTCCGCGAGACCGCCGAAGTGGTGGCGCCCGAGCCCATCGCGCCGCAGTTCCGGCTCGTCAACGGCGTGGCCGCGCAGGAGAAGCGGCGCGCGACGGCCGGGCCGCCGACCGTGCTGTACCTGGCGCGGGTGCAGGCCGGGAAGCGGCCGGAGGACTTCGTCGGCGCCATGCCCGCCGTCCTGGAGCGGTACCCCGACGCGCGGTTCGTGCTCGCCGGGCCCGACACCGGCGCGCTGGAGGAGACGCTGGCCCGGGCCGAGGCGCTGGGCGTGCGCGGCTCGCTGGACTACGTGGGCGCGCTGGACGGCGACGAGGTGACGGAACAGCTCCGCGCCGCCGACGTGTTCGTGCTGCCGTCGGTGCAGGACGCGTTCTCCGTCTCCGTCCTGGAGTCGATGTCCGTCGGCACGCCCGTCGTCGTCACCGCCACCACGGGCCTGGCACCCGACGTCGAACGGGCGGGCGCCGGGCGGGTGGTGGCGAGCGAGCCGGACGCCGACAACGGGCCGCTGGTCGCGCGGGCCGTGCTGGAGCTGCTCGACCCGGAGGCCAACGAGGCAGCCTCCATCGCCGCGTTCGAACTCGTGCGCAAAAGCTTCACCATCGACAGCGTGCTCGATACGCTGCTCGGCATCTACGCACGTCTGCGCACGCGGGCGTGAAGGTGTCGTGCGCGCTCACCGCACCCGCCCCCTCCCAGGAGCGGTGGGCGCGCACCGGCGCATCGCGGCGGCGCGCTACGCCGACCGGCCGCCGCGCATCTCCCGCGCCTTGAGGCCGATCTGCCAGCGGTAGAAGCTCATCGCCAGCGCGTAGTCGAACCCGGCCCGGCCGTCGAGGAAGCCCCGCCGGTAGACGTAGGCGTAGGCGAACGACACCAGCGGCTTCAGCGGCGCCCGGTGGAAGAGCTGGCCCTGCCGGGTCTTGGCGCTCCGGATCTGCTCCCGCACCTCGGGGTGCTCCTCCAGCCACGCCTCCCAGTCCGAGTACCGGTTGTGCCGGTCGAACCAGGTGCGGACCGGGTCGAGGTCCATGTGCTCGATCGGGGCCCTCAGCCGGTACACCGGGTCGGCCAACGGCTGGTAGTGGCCCTCCTGTTCGCCCATGCCGGGCGCGTCCAGGTCGTCCGGCTCGGGGAACCGGGCACGGGTGCGGTCCAGCAGCGCGCGCTTGACGATGGTGTAGCCGTGCCGCAGCCGCTTCCCGCCGAACCAGTAGCCCAGCGGGATGTCGAACGCGGCCGGCTTGACCGGCCGGCCGTCCAGGAAGATGCGGCGCAGCTCGGCCAGCAGCTCCGCGCTGGGCATCTCGTCGCCGTCGATGAACAGCATCCACGGGATCTCGGGCCGCACGTGGTCCAGGCACCACTGCTTCTTCTTGGGGTACTTGCCGTCCCACGTGTACGGAACGACCTCCGCGCCCTCGGCCTTGGCGAGCGCGCGGGTGTCGTCCGTGCTGTCGGAGTCGACGACGACCACGGCCGCGAAGTGATCGATGACCGAACGCACCGTGGTGGTGATGTTGGCCGCCTCGTTCTTGGTCGGTATCGCCACCACGATCGGTAGACGGGTCACGCTTCTCCCTCGGTTTGTCGTTCACTCGTCCCGGGACTCGGCCTGGGACTCGGCCAGCAGGTCGGCGTACTCCGGGCACAGGTGCTCCACGGCGGCCTCGGCGTTCGGGATCTCGCCCTCGGCCAGCGCCTCCGGGATGGCCCCGGGGTCGTGCCGGTCGAGATAGCCGAGGCGGTCGCACGCCTCCGTGCCCAGCTCCAGGACGGCCGCGGGATCCGCGCCCTCCGGGACCCGGTCGGCCAGGTACTCCTGCTGCTCCTCGGTGAACTCGCCCTCCGGGGGCGTCAGTTCGTCCGTGGGCACCGTCTCGTCCGGGATGCCGTCGTCGGTCGGCTCGCCGCTCCCGCCGTCCTGGCCCTCCACCGAGGGCGAGGCCGAGGGGTCGGGCGGGGCCGCGTCGTCGCCGCCACCGCCACCGCCGCCGCAGGCGGTCAGGGACAGGGCCAACGCCGCCGCCGCGGCGGCCACCAGGGCCGCCGCGGCACGCGATGCCCGCGCGGTACGCGTCAGGCGCAGGTGCATCAGGGTGCTCCGAAGGTCAGCAGGAGCTGGGGACGGTAACTCGACGTGGTGTACTCGCTGGACCACAGCCACAGGCTGTCCGTCCCGGTGCTGGTCAGCGCCAGGTCGAGCGACCCGCCCAGGGCCGATCTGATGGTGTTCAGATCGAGCTGGACCGTGTGCGAACCACCGGGCGTGTCCGGCGCGTTGAGCGTGCCGAGCACTGTGCTGCCGAGCGCCGGTCTGGTGCCGTAGGTGGTATCGCTCTCCGTCCACGAGCCGGTGATCGGCACGACGCGGAACTCGTCCACCGATCCGGCGACCGAGTCGCTGCTGACCCGGACCCGCAGCGCGGCGCTCTTCAGCACCTGGCCCGAGGGGGCCGACGGCAGGTCGAAGTCGAGGTAGCTCTCGTACGCCGAGGAGCCGCGCACCGCGAGCGAGGTGCTGTTCCCGTAATTGCTGCTGGCAGCCGCGCCGTTGACATAGGTGTCGGCCGTCGGCTCCACCGCGGTGACCGTGTCGGTCGGCGCCGTCGCCGCCGCGTAGTGCGCGGCGATGCGGGACGCGGAGAGCTGGCTGCCGTAGATCGCGACCTCGTCCATCTGGCCGTTGAAGAAGTCGCTCGACGGGCGGCCCGGCCAGCCCAGCAGGCTGTCACCGCCGGTGCGCCAGTAACTCGTGGCGTTCCGGGTCGAGGTGGTCAGGATGCTGCTGGCGACCTGCTGCCCGTCGACGTACAGCCGCATGCCGTTGGCGCCGACCGTGGCGGCCACGTGGTGCCAGCGGCCGTCGTTGTACGAGCGGGAGCTGGTGATCGTCCGGTACGTGGTGTTGTACAGGCCGAACGTCAGCCGGCCGTCGTTGAGCATGTACAGCTTGTTGTCACGGGTGGTGCTGGTCTCCTGGGTGCGGTTGCCCTGGCCGATGAGCTGGCCGCCGGAGGTGGTCGAGGTCTTGAACCACGTCTCCAGGGTCAGCCGCGTGACGCCCGAGTAGATCCGCTCGCTGGAGGTCCACTCGTCGGTGCCGTTGTAGGCGATGCCGGTGGCGTCGGGGCCGGGCACGGCCGGCGGGGTCACGCCGCGCGTCGGGCCGCCGCGGTGGACGCCGTTGCTGTTGTTGCCCGAGGAGTCGGACGCGAAGGTGTTCGCCGGCTCGTCGAACCGCCAGTACAGCAGGGGGTTGTCGGCGCGCACGGCGTTGGCGTAGGGCTGGCCGCTGCTCGCCGCCGTGATGGTGACCGGCGTCGACAGGGCGCTGACGTTGCCGGCGGCGTCGGTGGCGGTCACCCGGTAGGTGTGGGACTCGCCCGCCGTGACGTTCGTGTCGGCGTACGTCATCTGGGGCCGCACCCACGGCAGCGACGAGGCGTTCACCGTGTGGACCGGTGTGCTGCCGCCGTCGCGGTAGACGCGGTAGGTGAGCAGGCTGTCGTCCAGGTCGAGGCTGGGCCGCCAGGTGAAGTCGATCCGGCCGGGCACCAGGCTGGTGGCGTGGGTCTCCGGCGTCGACGGGGCGCCGCTGTCGGGCGAGCTGGCGAACCGGGTCAGGCCCCACTGCGCCACGCCGTTGACGGTGGTGAAGCCGCCGCCGACCCACAGGAAGTCCCGGTCGTCGGTCGGGTGGTCGGTGGACATGGCCAGCACGCGCGGGCCGATCGCCTCACCGAGGCCGTCGTTGGTGTTGGGGAACCAGCTGAGCTTCGTCTGGTCCGTCACGTCCTGCGCGAACAGGTGGTAGCGCGGCTGGTTGGGGAACTCGCCCATGCTGGAGCAGTCGTGCGCGTGGTGGGCGCTGTACAGGGCGTCGTTGTACGGCAGGACGTCCTGGGTGGCGCCCAGGCAGGTGTCGCGCCAGCGCTGGTCGAACGTCTCCAGGCTGAACGCGGCCCTGCCGTCGAACACCCCGCTGCCGGAGCCCTCGTTGCCGGTGTAGAAGCTGGTGGAGTCGACGGCGATGGACTGCACCGTCGAGTTGGTGTGGAAGAACCCGACCGGGTAGGTGCGGACGTTGGCGCCGGTGTCGGCGTCCACGACGGCCAGGGCGTGCGAGTCCGCGCCGTTCATGCGGAAGAAGTCGCCGCCGAGGATGATGTGTTCGCCGTCCGGGGTGAGCGCGATCGCCTTGCCGATCTCGTCGGCGTCGGCCCGCCAGCTCTGCACGGCGCCCGCGGTGTCGACCAGGCCGAACCGGTTCCGGGCCACGCCGCTCAGCTCGGTGAAGTCGCCGCCCAGGTAGACGCGGTCGGTGTCCGCCTCGATGGCCCGGACGATGCCGTTGGCCGCGGTCGGGAAGGACTTGCGGGTGCAGGTCGGGATGTCGAACGCGGCCAGGCTGCTCGCGCCGACGCCGTTCACCGAGCCGAAACTGCCGCCGACGTACAGCGTGTTCCCGTCGGGGGAGACGTCCATCGCGCGGATCGTGGCGGTGCCCGAGCCGATGGTGAACGACAGGTCGCAGCCCTCGACCGGCTCGCCCGTCGCGGCGTCCAGCGCCGCGAAGTTGACCGCGGGCTGCTCCTGGGTGCCGGAGGCGGCCCCCGGCGGGCGGATGGTCGAGAACGTGCCGCCGACGTAGACCACGCCGTCGGACTCGGCCATCGCGTGGACGATGCCGTTGGTCTGCCACGTCGGCAGGTCCTCGGCCGTCACGCCGACCGGCGGCGTGAGGGCCTCGGCGGACGAGCCGTTCAGGACATCCGTCCCGGCCAGCACGCCCGAGGCCAGCGCCAGCACGGCACCGACGGCCACTCCGGCCCGCAGACCGCGCCTGCGGTGTCTGCCGCGGGCGGTGCCCTGTGCCTGTCGTCGAATCCTCATCGCCTCACCCATTTCCAGCTACCCGGATTTCCCCGGACTTGCGCGCACTTGATGACCAACGGACCGGGCTGCTGGTTGTGCACTTGTTGTTACGCCTACGGCGCGAATCGGTAACGCTCATCGGTCGATGCGGACCCGTGCCCCGCTCAGCTCCGCGTCCAGCATGGCGATGTCCGCCTCGACCATCAGTTCCGCCAGCTCGCGCCAGCGGACCGCGGGCTCCCAGCCGAGCAGGTCGCGCGCCTTGCTGGCGTCACCGACCAGCGCGTCGACCTCGCTGGGCCGCTCGTACTTGGGGTCGAACAGCACGTGCTCGGTCCAGTCCAGGCCGCCCGCGGTGAACGCGGCCTGGAGGAAGTCCCGCACGGTGGCGGGGACTCCGGTGGCCACGACGTAGTCGTCGGGCTCGTCGCGCTGGAGCATCCGCCACATCGACTCGACGTACTCGGGGGCGTACCCCCAGTCCCGCACCGCGTCCAGATTGCCCATGTACAGGCGGTCCTGGAGGCCGGCCCGGATACGGGCCACGGCGCGGGTGATCTTCCGGGTGACGAACGTCTCACCGCGGCGCGGCGACTCGTGGTTGAACAGGATGCCGTTGACCGCGAACATCCCATACGCCTCACGGTAGTTCACCGTCGACCAGTAGCTGTAGACCTTGGCGCAGCCGTACGGGGAGCGCGGGTGGAACGGCGTCTTCTCGTTCTGGGGCGGTGGGGTCGCGCCGAACATCTCCGAGGACGAAGCCTGGTAGATCCGGGTGTCGATGCCGCTGGCCCGGATCGCCTCCAGCAGCCGCAGCGTGCCCAGGCCGGTCACGTCCGCGGTGTACATGGGGGCGTCGAAGGAGACCCGCACATGCGACTGGGCGCCGAGGTTGTACACCTCGTCGGGGCGCAGCTCGCGGAGCAGGTTGACCAGCGCCACGCCGTCCGAGAGGTCGGCGTAGTGGAGCACCAGCGTGCGGCCGGGCTCCTGCGGGTCCTGGTAGATGTGATCGATCCGTTCGGTGTTGAAGGTCGACGAGCGGCGCACGAGTCCGTGCACCGTGTAGCCCTTCTCCATGAGCAGCTCGGCCAGGTAGGAGCCGTCCTGGCCGGTGACACCGGTGATCAGCGCGGTTTTACCCATGAATGATCCCCTAAATGAATCTGGTGTGGTCATTGTGTGACGGGTGCCTGGCACAATCCGGTGCCATGACAACTCTGCTGCAGCCGGCCGCCCGGGTATTCGTCGCGGGTCACCGCGGCCTCGTCGGGTCCGCCATCGCCCGTGTCCTGACGGACGAGGGCTACGACGTCCTGACGATGACCCGGGCCGAACTGGATCTGCGTGACGCGGAGCGGACGCGGGAGTACCTGTGCGACGTCCGGCCGGACGCCGTGGTGCTGGCCGCCGCCACGGTGGGGGGGATCATGGCGAACCAGACGTTCCCCGTCCGCTTCCTCGAGGACAATCTGCGGATCCAGCTCAGTGTGATCGCCGGGGCGCATGCCGCCGACGTCGACCGGCTGTTGTTCCTCGGCTCGTCGTGCATCTACCCGAAGCTCGCCCCGCAGCCCATCGCCGAGGAGGCGCTGCTGACGGGGCCGCTCGAACCGACCAACGAGCCGTACGCCCTGGCGAAGATCGCGGGGATCTCCCAGGTGCGCTCCTACCGCCGGCAGTACGGACGGTCCTACATCTCCGCCATGCCGACAAATCTCTACGGGCCCGGGGACAACTTCGACCCCGAGACCTCCCATGTGCTGCCCGCGCTGATCCGCCGCTTCCACGAGGCGAAGCGGGACGGCCGCGCCGAGGTGGTGCTGTGGGGCACCGGGACGCCGCGCCGCGAGTTCCTGCACAGCGACGACCTGGCGCGGGCGTGCCTGCTCCTGCTGCGCGAGTACGACGACGAGTCGCCGGTCAACGTCGGCTGCGGCGAGGACCTGACGATCGCGGAGCTGGCGGCCACGATCGCGGACGCCGTCGGCTACTCCGGCCGCGTCGCGTGGGACCCGGCCAAGCCGGACGGGACACCGCGGAAGCTGCTCGACATCGGCCGGCTGCGGAAGCTGGGCTTCGCCCCGCGGATCCCGCTGGCGCGGGGAGTCCGCGAGACGTATGACTGGTGGCTGCGCCATGGTGCGTGAGGCCCCCTAGTACGCGCCGCGGCCGTCGACCACGGCGCGGAGCGTGCGGGCCAGGACGTCGAGGTCGCCGGTCACCGACCAGTTGTCGGTGTAGAAGAGGTCGAGGGCCAGCCCCTCGTCCCAGGAGAGGTCCGAGCGCCCGCTGACCTGCCACAGCCCGGTCAGGCCCGGCTTCACGCCGAGCCGGCGCAGCTCCACCGCGCCGTACCGGGCGACCTCCTCGGGCAGCGGCGGGCGCGGGCCGACCAGGGCCATCTCGCCGCGCAGCACGTTGACGAGCTGCGGCAGCTCGTCCAGTGACGTGCGGCGCAGCACGCGCCCGAGGCGGGTGACGCGGGGGTCGCGGCGGATCTTGAACAGCGGCCCGGCCAGGTGCTCGTTGGCCGCCTCCAGTTCGGGACGCCGCCGGTCGGCGTCCGGGACCATCGTGCGGAACTTCCAGAGGGTGAACGGTCTGCCCCGGAAGCCGACGCGGGTCTGCCGGTACAGGACCGGGCCGCGGGAGTCGAGCCGCACGGCGACGGCCAGCGCGGCCAGCAGCGGGCTGAGGACGAGAAGGATCACGCCGGCGGCCACCCGGTCCAGGACGCACTTGAGAACGGGCTGCGCGCCCCGGCGCAACGGTGGCGCGACATGCAGGAGGTTGAGGCCGGCGGGGGCGGAGACGGACAGCCTGCGCAGCGCCACATCGGTCAGGCCGGAGGCGATCGCCAGCGACAGCCCGGCGTCCTGCACGGCCCAGGACAGGCGCCGCAGCCGCTCACCGGTGAGTGTCGCGCCGGGCACGACGAGCACGAGGTCGGCGTCCTGGCGGCGCGCGGCGGCCAGCACGGCGGAGCCGTCCGGCTCCCCGGGTATCAGGTCCGGGACGGCGTGGGTGAGTTCGGGCGGCCCGGCGTCGGGCAGCCGGCCCAGCTCGGGCACGCCACTGGTCAGCTCCCCGGGGCCGGCCGTCACGGAGCCGATGACGACGTAGGCGTGGTCGGTGCGGGCGGCGAGCTGGGCGGCGACCGCGTCGGCGGGGCCGGGCTCGCCGACGACCAGGACGCGGCGCAGGGCGTGGGCCTGGTGGCGCTGTCCGGTCAGGTGCGCGTGGATCGCCGCGCCGGTCACGCCGGTGACCAGCAGCGCCGGGGTCAGGCCGAGGAGCGCCGAGGAGACGGCGGAGCTCTCCCCGGTCACCGCGCGCAGACCGGCGAGCAGGCCGAGCAGGACCAGCCAGTCGTGGACGGTGGCGAGGAAGCCGCGCGACTCGCCCAGGGTGCGGGCGCCGTAACGGCGGTGGACGCAGCGGACGGTGAGCCAGAACAGCGTCGCGACGACGGCGGCGGCCACCGGCCGGGCCTCGGGCACCAGGGAGTAGACGAGCGTGACGGGGACGAAGACGCCCAGCGCGTCGGCGGCGACGGCGACCGGCGGATACCAGCGAGCGGTGTCGCGGCTGCGGACCGAGCGGCGTCCGGCCACGGTTGGTCTTCGGACGCTGCCTGTACGCGACGGTTGTGGATGACGCATGAACCCCCCAAGGCCAGGATGCGACAACGCTGCGGAGACAATGTAACGACCTGTGGCGACAAAGAAGGCGCGCCTTCATCTCCCCGTGAGTGCGCGCCTCTGCCGCTGGAAAAGATTAGGGCATCCAACAACCGTTTGGCTGTCGTTTGTTGAAACTTTCCGAAAGCGCCCGGTTCTCCGCCCGGATTGCCCTGGTCTGCCCCCTGGGTATATGCGCATGGCGACAGGGTCGTCGCCCCGCGTTGCTCACCGGACTCGCAACATCGGGCGGGGGAAAGGCGAAGAAAGCGTGAGGGTTTGTTTGAACTCCGCGAAGCCCTATCGGGCCACCGGACCGACCGCCGACAGTGCTTCCGCGAACGCCCGGACGGGCAGCGCGGCGGGCGGTTTCCCGTACACCGCGAGCGACACGCGGCGCAGGTCGTCCGGCAGCCGGTCGGCCCGCACGCCGGGGTTCCGGTGCGCGGCGAGCGCCAGCCCCGGCAGCACCCCGACGCCGAGCCCGGCGGCGACGAGCGCCTGCACGGCCACGTAGTCGTCCGTCTCGAACGTGATGCGCGGGACGAATCCGGCGCGTTCGCACAGCGCGGCCAGATGGGTCCGGCACCGTTCGCAGCCGGCGATCCAGTTCTCCCCCGCGAACGTGGCGAGTTCGCACCGCGGCCCGGCGAACTCCCCGCCGGCCGGGGTCACCACGTACATCGGCTCCTCCAGCAGCGGCGTCACCGTCGTGTTGCGCCGGTCACCCGGCACCGGGTCGCCGTGCTCGAAGATCAGTGCCGCGTCCACGTCCGCGTTGCGCAGCGCGGTCAGCGCCTCCGGCGGCTCGGCCTCGGTCAGGGCCAGCTCGATCCCGGGGTGGTCGGCCGCCAGCTTGGCGGCGGCCGGCGGCACCAGCGTGGCCAGCGCCGAGGGGAAGGCGGCCAGCCGCACCCGCCCGGTCCGCAGCCCCGCGTGGGCCGCCAGCTCCGCGCGGGCCGACTCGACCTGGCCGAGGATCTCCTCGGCGCGGGCCACCAGCAGCCGCCCGGCGTCGGTGAGCAGGATGCCGCGCCCGGCCCGTCGCACCAGCGCGACCCCCACCTCCGCCTCCAGCTTGGCGAGGTGGTGGCTGACCGAGGGCTGCGCGTAGTGGAGGGCCTCGGCGGCGGCGGTGACCGAGCCCTCGCGGGCCACCGCGACCAGGACCCGGAGCCGGGTGAGGTCGAACACGCGGGAACTATAGACAATGTCGATGACTCCAGAGAAAACCGGCATTGGATCTATTGATCCTGTTCGTGGCACGGTGCCCGTATGCGACCGCCGACCATCACCGACGCCCTGCGGGCCCGCCGCCTGCTGGCGGACCACCTGCCGCCGACCCCGATGTGGTCCTACCCGGCGCTCGACGCCGTCGCGGGCACCACCGTGCTGGTCAAGCACGAGAACGTCCAGCCGACCGGCGCGTTCAAGGTGCGCGGCGGCCTCACCCTCCTCGCGGGGATGGACCCGGCCGAGCGCGCCCGCGGCATCGTCGGGTACTCCACGGGCAACCACGCCCAGTCCCTGGCCTACGCCGCCGCCCGCTTCGGCGCGCCCTGCGTCATCGTCATGCCGGAGAACCCCAACCCGGTCAAGGCCCGCGCCGTGCGCGCGCTGGGCGCCGAGCTGATCGAGCACGGCCCCGACCTCGACGCCGCCGCCGCGCACGCCGGGAAGATCGCCGCCGACCGCGGCATGCGGCCGGTCAGCGCGGGCGACGAGCCCGCCGTGATCGCCGGGGTGGCCACCGCCTATCTGGAGGTCTTCGAGGCCGAGCCCGCGCTGGACACGGTCGTGGTGCCGGTCGGCGGGGGCAGCGGCGCCGCCGCTGCCTGCCTGGTCGCCGCGGCCGTGGCCCCCGGCTGCCGGGTCGTCGCCGTCCAGTCCGCCGCCTCACCCGCGGCGTACGACTCCTGGCGGGCGGGCGTGCCGCTGACCCGGCCCAACCGCACCCGCGTCGAGGGCCTGGCCACCGGCTGCGGGTTCGCGCTGACCCAGGGGATGATGCGCTCGCACCTGGCCGACTTCCTGCTGGTGGACGACGACGCCATCGCCGAGGCGCAGTGGACGCTGATGCGCGACGCGCACACCCTGGCCGAGGGCGCGGGCGCCGCCGCGCTGGCCGCGGTGCTCTCCGCTCCCGGGGAGTTCACCGGTCAGCGGGTGGCCGTGATGTGCACCGGCGGGAACGCCGGCGAGCGCGAGATCCGCGCCTGCGGCGGCCTCACCGCGGCCTGAGCGCCCCGCCTGTCGTCAACCGCAGTCGCAGCATTCGCAGCACTCACCGCACTCGTCCTTGCGGCACCAGCCCTGGCGCCGCTTGCCGTTCCACGGGTCGTGGTAGGGGTCGCGGCAGCAGATCTGGCCGGTGCAGAACAGGCCGGTCCACACCGCGCAGCCCGCGATGAGACCCCGCCGCCTGCCCCGGTCCGGGGGCGCGCCGGGTGGCCCGTACGCGCCCTGGGCGCCGTGTGCCCCCTGGTGGTGTGTGGTGCCGAAGGCGCGGTCGATGGCGTGGCGGAGTTCGTGGTCCAGCAGGGTGTGCGCGAGGGCGCGGTCGGTGAACTCCACCTCACCCAGCGCCAGCCGTATCCCGTGCGCGGCGTCGTCACACAACCGCCGCACCTCCGACAACGGCGTACCCGTCGCCGCGATCGGGTTCCACACCCCCGACGCCGCATCCGCCGCCAGATCCTCCACCGCGTCCAGCAGATGCGCCACCCGCCCGAACAACCGCCCCGCCTCCGCCAGCGGCCCCGCATTACCCGGCCGCCCCGCCAGCACCGCGGTATGCGCGAACGCCGCCCCCGTAGCCGTTTCCGTCGGCTCCGTCACCACCACCAGCGACGTCCCCGGCCCCGCCAGACCCTCCACACCCTGCTGCACCTGGTGCGCCGGCTGATCGCGCTGCGCCGGACCACCCCGGAGCTGGGCAGCCGGGCCGGGGTCGAG